>JAQBOK010000369.1 GCA_028288085.1 Mucilaginibacter sp. | reverse complement strand
GCCTCTACAGGTGGAGGCTTAGAGGAGCTTATGCCTCTATCGCTTGCCCTATCAAATGCTTCGCCACCAAATACTCAGCTATCTGCACCGCATTGGTAGCAGCGCCCTTGCGCAGGTTGTCTGAAACTATCCAGCAGTTTAAAGTATTAGGCTGGCTTTCGTCTCTGCGGATACGGCCTACAAAAACTTCGTCCTTGTTGTGCGCGTCTAACGGCATTGGATATTTAAGGTTTGCCACGTCGTCAACTACTTCTACCCCCGGCGCTTTTTCTAATATTTCCCTTACTTCAGTCAAGTCGAAATCCTTTTCAAACTCAATATTTACGGATTCAGAGTGGCCGCCAATAACGGGGATACGCACTGTAGTTGCCGTAACGCGGATGCTATCGTCGCCCATGATCTTCTGGGTTTCTTTGATCATCTTCATTTCCTCTTTGGTGTACCCATTTTCGGTGAATACATCTATATGGGGCAATACGTTCAGGTCAATCTTGTAAGGATAGGCCATCGGCCCATCGATACCTTTGCGTTCGTTAAATAACTGGTCTACCGCCTTAACCCCGGTACCGGTTACTGACTGGTAGGTTGAAACTACCACACGTTTTATTTTATAACGATCATGCAGGGGCTTTAAAGCCACTACCATTTGTATGGTTGAGCAATTTGGATTAGCGATGATCTTATCGTCTGCTGTTAATACATTGGCGTTAACTTCAGGAACAATCAGCTTTTTGGTTGGATCCATACGCCAGGCTGATGAATTGTCAACTACGGTAGTGCCCACTTCGGCAAAAAGAGGTGCCTGTGCTAACGATGTGCTCCCGCCGGCTGAAAATAAGGCCAGGTCGGGCTTTTGTTTTATCGCATCCTCTACAGAAACTACCTTATACTGCTTACCCTTAAAAGTGATCTGTTTACCAACACTTTTTTCGGAAGCAACCAAAATTAATTCTGTTACCGGGAAGTTGCGTTCTTCAAGAACCTGCAACATTTTAGTGCCCACCAATCCTGTGGCACCTACTACTGCGACTTTCATTGTTAAAATTTGTTTTTTAATGGTAATGAAAGCTTCTTTCGGAGGTTTCATTGTTTTAAATTGTTATATGATAAATTTGCTTCCAAAGATGCGATTTTTTTTATTTATTTCGACCACTTCCCCTACCTAATTAGTATATAAACCTTTGTTTTGGTAAAACACGGCGGATTTAAACCAAATTTTTACCTTTGTCCATAAACCCAAAAGTTGAATGAGTGAAAAGATTTTGGTGATCGGCGCTAATGGCCAGATCGGTACTGAACTGGTAAATGCTTTAAGAAATATACACGGTGCCGAACAAGTGATCGCATCAGATATAAATAGCCCCGCCTACGCCATCAGGCATAGTGGGCCCTTTGAATTTGTCAATGTGCTTGACAAGGATAACCTCCACCATATATTCAACAAACATCAGCCTACACAAGTTTATTTGTTGGCGGCAATTTTATCAGCCGTAGGAGAACAAAAGCCCAAAATGGCCTGGGACCTGAATATGACCGGCCTTCTGCATGTACTGGATTTTGCTGTAGAGTTTAATATTCAAAAGGTTTTTTGGCCAAGCTCAATTGCAGTTTTCGGGCCACACTCACCCAGTGAGAATACACCGCAATATTGTGTAATGGATCCCAATACGGTTTATGGATTTAGTAAACTGGCAGGCGAGCGCTGGTGTGAGTACTATTTTACAAAACATGGGCTTGATGTGAGAAGTATCAGATACCCCGGACTGATTGGCTGGCGGGCCTCACCAGGAGGGGGCACTACCGATTATGCGGTGCATATATTTCATGAAGCGTTAAAAACCGGGCAATATGAAAGCTTTTTATCAGCAAATACAGCGTTGCCGATGATGTATATGGATGATGCTATACGCGCCACCATTACATTAATGGATGCCCCACCGGAAAAACTGAGTATACGATCAGCCTATAACCTGGCTGGTATCAGCTTTACACCAGCACAACTGGCTGATGAAATAAAGAAAATAATACCTGGCTTTGAGATGAGCTACAGCGGGAGTGATCCACGCCAGGCAATTGCCGATAGCTGGCCAAAATCTATTGAGGACAGTTATGCGCAAAAAGACTGGGGCTGGCAATTGGAATATGATTTGCCTGCAATTGTTGATGATATGCTGACGAACCTTAAAACAGTAATATAAGAAGACGCCAAAACCTGCCTGAGGACAGGTAAAGCTATTAATAGAATATAAAAAGAAAACAAATATTATATTTAGCCCATAGTTTATTGACCATGGACTATTGACCAAATTAAAAAATATGGGAAGAGCTTTTGAGTTTCGTAAAGAAAGAAAATTTAAACGCTGGGCAAAAATGGCTGTGCAGTTTACCCGTTTGGGTAAGGAAATTGTAATGGCCGTAAAAGCGGGCGGAGGTGATGTTAACACAAATTCGCGTTTAAGAACCGCCGTGCAGAATTCCAAGGCGGTAAACATGCCTAAAGACCGTGTGGAGGCAGCTATAAAAAGGGCTATAAGCCGCGACGAGAAAGATTACGAAGAGATAGTATATGAAGGATATGCGGCGCATGGCGTGGCTGTATTGGTTGAAACCGCAACGGATAACACCAACCGTACGGTAGCCAATGTACGCAGTTACTTTACCAAAACAGGTGGAACATTAGGAAAAACGGGGTCGCTGGATTTTATATTCAGCCGTAAATCTGTTTTTACCTTTGAGCCCGGCGACCGCGACCTGGAAGAACTGGAGTTTGAATTGATAGATGCGGGTCTGGAAGACCTGTTTGTTGAGGCGGACGAGAATGGCAGTGATATTGCTGTTATCCATACCGCCTTTGAAAATTTTGGCAAGATGCAGAAAGCCCTGGAAGAAGCCGGAATTGAAGTAAGATCAGCCAAGCTGGAGCGCGTACCGCAATCATTTCATGATGTAAGTGAAGAACAAGCAGTTGATGTACTGAAGCTGATAGACAGGCTTGAAGAGGATGATGATGTGCAGGCGGTATATCATAATATGGCAGAATGATTTTTCATTCCGGGTTTGGGCTGCATCTAATTGGAGTTTAGATATTAGAATTTATACACGATGCCTCTTTTCACATCACGTAAGCAGGAAAAAAAAGTTAAAGTGACCTTTAGCAATGGGTTGCTTTTTGTGGAAAAGGCAGATGGGAAACAACAGGCTTTTCCTTTGGAATGGTTTCCCAAATTACAGAATGCTACAGATGAAGAACGTGAAGACTGGACACAAACGGCTACCGGGATACACTGGAACAAAATTAATCTGGACATAAAAATAAGTTAATTACAAGATGTGAGATAGATGTGAGATTGAAAGACGATAATTATCTAATATCTTACATCTCATATCTCAAATCTAATCAAATGACCTTCGAAGAGTTTTTTAAAAAGAAAAAGATCAACCTGCAAACCTTTGAACAGGGTGAGCCGGCCTTATTTTTTGAATTTAAAACTCATTACGAACAAATGGGCGAAAAAAGCTTCGACCATACCAAAAAATATTGGTTCAATAAGCTAAGGCTGCGTTTCCCTGCCCCTGTTGAAGTTAAGACTGAAAAAGTGGTCATTGAAAATTCATTGGCCGAACAAACCATTACCGAAAGCCTAATAGAATCTGCATCTCCAATACCCAATGTTGGTTTTAAGCCGAAGTTTAGGGCTGGCGTCACAAAACCGACTGAACCTGCTTTTCCATCAACGGAAGACGCTGAACCCGCAATAACACCTCAACTATCTGAAGAAAATACAGAACCGGCAGTAGTCCCCCCCAATATTGGTTTTAAACCTAAGTTCAGAGCTGGCATTACAAAACCGGCCGAAACTGCTTCTTCATCAACAGAAGATGCCAAACCCGCGATAACGCCTCCACTACCCGCAGAAAATGCAGAGCAGGCACCATCTCAATTAGGTTTTAAACCGAAGTTCAAGGCTGGGATTACCAAACCGGCTGAAACTGCTTCTCCATCAACGGAAGATGCTAAAACCGCAGCAACGCCCCAACCACCTGCAGAAAATTCAGAGGAGGCAGCATCCGTCCCACCCAACATTGGTTTTAAGCCCAAGTTCAGGGCTGGGATTACCAAACCGGCTGAACCTGCTATTGAACAAAAGGATAAGCCTGAAGCTGATGAAACGCCTAAGCAATCAATAGATGATAAAGAAGTGAAACCTGCTTACAAGCCCCGCTTTAATATTAAAAACATTAAGCCAAAAGAAGAGGAATAGACAGACTTCCGAAGTTTTAATTCTTAAGCGTTAAAATGATGACGCATTAAATAAGTGATAATTTATTTCTTATGCGAAAATAACCAGGGTATAAGTCCAGGGTCTGCAAACGCATCATCCCAGCTATTATGATTATCATTAGGATAAATGGTTAATTTAGGATCGCCTCCTGCAGCTTTTATAGCCTCCACCATAACTATTGAATGATCAACCGGCACCACATCATCTTTAGCACCATGGAACACCCATAACGGAACTTTTTTGGCATATACTTTTGCATTGCGTGTATTATCGCCACCGCAAATAGCAAAAGCGGCAGCAAAAACACCCGGATCACGTCTCAATATCTCGAATGTTCCCATGCCGCCCATTGACAGGCCCCCAACATAAACCCGGTGCTTGTCTATATATGGCTTATCCAGTAACTGCGAAACAAGGCCTAAAAGAGCTGACATAGCCCTGGTAGGCTCGCCCCCTTCTACAAAGTTAAATATCAATTTACCAGTAGCATTGGTTTCTATTTTAACATTGCTCCAGTAGCTATTGGCAGGGCATTGCGGATAAACCACAATGGCAGGGTATTTAGCCCTGATGGTATCGTTCAAAAAAAGTTTAGGCCCGTAAGCTAACTGCGCTTCATTATTGTTGCCTCTTTCACCTGCCCCGTGCAGTACTAAGATCAATGCATATTTTTTTGTGGGGTCGAAATTTTGCGGGAATAAAATACGATACGGAATAGTATCACTTTTAATGATATAACTACCTCTATCGAATGAAGAAAGGTTTTGGGCCTGCGATAAAAAAGGAAATGCCAGGCACAAGCCCAGCATTCCTCTTAAAAATAATTTTATTGCTCTCATGATGAACGTTCAAGTTATAAATTTTTAATGATGAACGTAAATTAACATGTTTTTATTAATTGCCAGCAAACATTGGACTTTGAAAGTCAAGTTTTTTTAAACCATGCTGCACTTCGGGGCAGCTCATAAACAATTTCCAGAGCAGGCCGCTGCGGTAATTTTCAATCATTACTATGATTGGGCCCTCGTCAATAGCTAAGTATGATTTAGCATACCAATTGTGCGACTCGCTAAAGGCATCCGTAAAACCGTATTCGCCCCATATCTTATCGCCCAGATCATAGTAAAAATGACGTAAAGCCACAATGGAATACTGGGGCGTATACGGGAATGCAGATAATGCGGCTGTAGGCGTTATTACACCCAGGTCATTATTAGGGGCATGGGCATTATATCCCTCGAAATTGTCACTGGCAGTAAGGCCCCAACAGTTTTCTCCGTAGCCTTTGAATTTTTTAGGATTATCAACACAATAAGCCCGGTTGATCAGAGTGTGATTGGTGTTTTGTTCCCAATAATCGGCATAACGGTCTTTTAATCCTTTTGGATCAAGACCGAGAAAGGAATATTGGGAGAAGAACAATGGACCGCCGTAATCAAATCCTAAAGGCAATTTATAGCCATAGAAAGTTTTCCCATTTTTAAAAAAATCACTTTGTACCCAGCCACGATGGTAAATATCGGCAGATACAGGATATCTTTCGCCAGATGCAGCCAGCACATAGGTTATCAGGCATTCATTATACCCACGGATAGGAAAATTCATGGCCCAGCCGTTATTGGGCGACCAGTGCCAGTATAAATTATCCCTGCCCCCATGGGTATACCAACTCCATTCGATATCATTCCACATTGAGCTTATCCTTGATCTTATTTGATCTTCTTTTGGATCGTTTGCTGTAAAGTATTGTCTTGCACACAATAATCCCTGAAAAAGATAAGAGGTTTCTACCAAATCGCCGCCATCGTCCTTACGGCCAAAAGGAATAACCTTACCCGTTTGGCCATTTAGCCAGTGAGGGAAAACCCCGTGAAAAGAGTCGGCACGATATAAAAAATCCACCATCTTCAACATACGGTCTACGGCCTGTTGGTGGGTGATCCATTTCCTATGGTCCGCTACGATCAACCCCATGATACCAAAGCCTGAACCGCCAATGGTTACTACTTCATTACCATAATCATAAGCAACATTGCTTCGCTCGCGGGCCAAACCGCTTACAGGATGGCCAAAATCCCAGAAGTAGCGGAATGTTTGACGTTGCACCACGTCCAGCAAAGCGCTATCAGTTAAGTTTTTAATGATCCCAACAGGCTTAATTTCTGTTTCTGTTGGCTTAACAGATTTTTGAGCAAAGCTATCGGTAGCAACAATGCTTAAAAGGAATACTATTAATATTTTTTTCATTCAGATATTGTTATAGTCGTTATAAATTGGGGCTTTGGAAACCCAGGTTCTTCATGCCGGTTTTTACCTCCGGGCAGCTCATAAATAAATTCCAGAGCAAACCACTGCGATAATTCTCGATCATATCAATTATTGGCCCCTGGTCAATAGCCAGTGTTGAATTTGCAAACCACGCATCAGTTAAATTAAAGGAATCATAAAACCCGTACTGGCCCCACATCTTATCACCCAGTTTGTAATAAAAAAATCTTAGGGCGGCCATAGATTGTGTTGGCGTATAAGGCAGGGATGAAATAGCGGCTGTCGGCGCTATAACACCCACATCGTTAGTAGGTGAACTTGCAGTATAACCATTCTCAACATCACTTGCCGTTAGCCCCCAGCACATATTGCTATAGCCTTTATAGCCTTTGGGGTTTGCCACACAATAATTATAGTTGATCATGGCGTGTGTCTTATTCTGCACATCGTAGCTTGCATAAGCATCAGACAACCCATTAGGGTTTATTCCTAAAAATGAATAATGGGCAAAAAACAGCGGGCCACCATCAGCCGGACCCAGCGGAAGCTGAACTCCAAAATAGGTATTGCCATTTTTTATACTCCCGTTCAGTGCCCATCCGCTATCATACACTATTTTAGGAACAGAGTGAGTTGTTGAAGACGCAGCCATAACGTAGGTAATGAGTGCTTCGTCCCACCCATTTACCTGCATATTGGTTGACCATCCATAATCGGGGCTCCAATGCCAGAATAATGCATTCTGACCACCCTGGCGGAACCAATCCCATTCAACGCCGTTCCAAATTGTATTAATATCATCCCGTAACGTGGTTTCATCGCTTCCAACTCCATTAAAATACTGGCGTGCGGTTAGTAATCCCTGCATCAAATAAGATGTTTCTACCAGGTCGGCCCCATCATCCTGCTGACTAAACGGAACTACTGCCCCAGTTACGCCATTCATCCAGTGTGGGAACGCCCCATGAAATTTCTGAGCCGTATTTTTTAAGAACCCAACGATCTTTTGCATACGCACAAGTGCATCAGCTCTTGAAACAAAGTTGCGGTTGGCAGCTACCACAATGGCCATAATGCCAAATCCAGACCCTCCTGTGGTTACTACGTCGGCAGAGGTATTACGCTCCCGTGCCAGACCACTTGCGGGGTGGCCGAATTCCCAGAAATATTTAAAGGTTTGTTTCTGAACCAGGTCGAGTAAAGCATCATCGGAAATTATCGGAAACTTATTACTGGTATCTGAGGGATTAGTCTTCACAATCAAATGCGACTCTTTTTTACATGCACCAAGCAGCAAAAACAAAACAAAACCAGCACTTAATTTTAAATTTATCATCCCCGCAAATATCATATCCTAAAAAACAACATCATAAGTTTTGCATTAAAAAAAGGTTGTTGCCCCTTTCGGGGCAAACAACCTCACTAAATCAATCAACTTTTATTTTCATATTGTTCAATATCCCGGGTTTTGTTTCAGACGCCCCCCACTCAAATCAATTTGTGTTTGCGGTATAGGGAATAAAGCATCTGTAGCTTTCCAGGTTTTTCCGCCATCGGCAGCAAAAGCAGCGGCAGCACGGCCTGGCTGCACAGCGTCCTGACGAACAAGGTCGAAGAAACGGTCGTGCTCCATGGCGAGTTCCATCCGGCGTTCGTGCCATATAGCAGCTAACGTGGGTACTACATGTGCAAGGCCGGCCCTTACCCTTACCAAATCAAGATCGGTAGTTGCATCACCAGTTTTTCCTAATTGTACAGCCGCTTCGGCATTGATCAGTAATACATCGGCATAACGAAGTATGCGTATCTGTTTGGGCAAGCGATCTGTATTGCCACCACAATTGCTTTCTGCCGTACGACTGTGATATGCTTTGTAGCTATAACGCTGATTTTGAACAGAATCCTGGTCCGGTATACGGAAACCATCAAATAGAACGGTGCCTGCCGGTAATGGATTTATAAAAATTATTGTCCCATTTTTTCTTACATCACCGGGTTCGTATTCATTTAGCAAACTTAGTGAGGGGTTATTAAACCCAAACCCTAAATCAGACCACCCGAACTTGCCACCTGCGCGCGGTCCTTGCGATACCGTATACAGATTAAGCCCTGCCGAACAATCATTATTTATACCTGCCTGTATTTCAAATATGGATTCGGAGTTATTATTCCCGCCATCTCCGGCAACTGGCTTTTCTCTCCATATCAATGAGTAATCTTTTACAAGTGAGTATTTTCCGCCGGTAATTACAGCTTCAGACAAATCATAAGCTTTTTGATAATTTTTCAGATAAAGATAAACCTTGGCTTCAAGGGATTGCGCAGCACTTAAAGTGGCACGTCCGATATCAGTTGCACCCTTGTCGGGCAAATTAGCTACAGCAAAATCAAGGTCGCTAATAATAAATTTGTAGATGGTATCGGCTGAGGCACGGGTTTGATATTTACTGTCATTGGCTTCGGCAGCCGTGGGAACCTTATCCAATAAAGGCACTCCGCCAAAAAGCCTTACCATATTAAAATAAAAGTATCCCCTTAAAAATCTGGCTTCAGCAATCAAACGATTTTTGGTTGTAGCGTCAAATTGTGCATTTTGCAGCGCATTTAGTGCCTGATTGGCACGCGCAATACCCTTATAATAGCCGGTCCAAACATTATTAATTACACCGTTAGTAGTTGGTGTTTGCAAATTATCTATTTGTTTAGCATCCCCATAATCATCCGGAGAGCTTCCCTTGTCGCCATCATCAGAGGCAATATCCGTCATGATCACAAACTGAAAACTATCAATATCGGGATCAAAGCCACCAATATAAAATACATTATAAATACCTGTAACCAGGTTTTTTGCTGCATTAGGATCGGTAGCTATTTCAGCTCCGGTTAGTTGCCCCTGGGGATTTACCGTTAAATATTTTTTGCAGGCAGTCATCATTGCCGCCACCATAGCTATCAAACAAAAAGAATAGATAAGCTTTGGATTTAATATTTTTTTCATAATACTTATTATTTAAAATTGAAGATTTACGCCAAAAGTAAAAGTACGTACCGTTGGATAGCCATTTAACTCGATACCAGAACTCAATATATCTGTGTTTAAGAGATCAGGCGTAAAACCGCTATATTTTTTCGCCGTAAATAAGTTTTGCGAAGTAACATAAACTCTTAACCGAGATATATGGGCGGCCTGCAACAAATCCTTTGGAAGGTTGTAACCCACTGTAAGGTTATTTAAACGCAGGTAAGCCCCTGATTCAAGAAAATAAGTTGAAGCCGGGGTTGATTGCGTAATAACATTCGGATCGGTATTGGATGGGTGGGATGATGTGAAGCGGCTGTCAGCATAGCTGGCTTCAATATTATCAGACGGATCAGCACGAAAAGCTTTTTTACCGTTGTAGATCTTGTTGCCCCAATTACCATAAAAATTCGCGCTCAGGTCAAAGCTTTTGTAATTAAGGCCTAAGTTGAAACCGCCAAAGTATTTTGGCTGATATGAGCCTTCGAATTGACGGTCATTAGCATCAATTTTCCCATCCTTATTAATATCGGCGTATTTTAATCCACCAACTTTGTTTGGTTCGAATGTGTTGGTGGGCGCGGCATCTGCCTCAGCCTGTGTTTGGAAAACACCGATTGCCTTAAGTACATAATAACTGGCTACGGGCTGTCCGTTGTCTGTACGGGTAATGTTTCCCTGTGACCCAACACCGCCACCCTGCAATGCCTGCCCGCCATTTAAGCCTACAACTAAATTTTTATTGTAGCTTATATTGGCACTTATATTATATGAAAGATCTTTATTAATATTATCCTTCCATTTTACCGAAAACTCCAGACCTTTATTACTCAATGTTGCCGCATTGGTAATTAATGTTGGCGAGCTTGAACCCAATATAGCCGGAATTGTTATCGGAATAAGTGCATTTTTGGTTCTTTTGCTATAATAATCTATTTCGCCTGACAAGCGACTATTGAAAAAAGCATATTCTAAACCGATATCCAATTGGTTAGTTGTTTCCCATTTAAGGTTAGCATCTTTTATCTGTTGTATCAGGATGCCCTCATTCAATGTGGGGCTACCACCAGTTGGTGTAAAGTAATAAGGAATATTAGAGTCGGCAGTTACAATATAAAGGCTTGACCCAATATTATCATTACCTAACTGACCGTAACTAGCACGCAACTTCAGGAAATTTAAGGTATTGTTATTTTTAAGAAAATCTTCATCAGATATTACCCAGCCGCCTTCTATGGTAGAAAAATTACCGAATTTTTGGGAAAATCTTGAACTGCCGTCCCTTCTGAAGGAACCGGTAAGCAAATACTTGCCGCTGTAATCATAACTCACCCGCGCTACCAATGATTGCCTGGTAAACAGATCGCCACCTGCATTATTAACAGCATTTAACGTTGGATTACCGAGGCTTAAAAATCTTTCATCCGGGCTTGGAGGGACATCAATGCGGGACCCGTTGATAAAGCTTGATTTTCCTTTTTCTTCTACAAAACCTGCTAATGCATTGAAATGGCTGGCACCAAACCTGTCATCAAAAGTGATTGTATTATCCCAATCAAAATGATAAGAGTTATCCTGCTGTTGGAATAACTGGCTATCTATATTATGTTCATTACCGCCTGCCGTATTAAACGTAGCCGCATCATTATTAAAAGCAAAAGCATAGTTGCTGATATTATCGAATATAACATCATCATTAAATGCAGAATGTATAGTTATAAACTTCAAGGGTTTATAATCCAACGCAAGGTTTCCCTGAACACGATTGGCTAATGAAAAGTTATCGTTTTTTTGGATCTCTAAAAGCGGATTACTTACGTTGCCCCATACTGATGTATTACCATATTTCCCATCAGGAGTAATTGCAGGTATAAGAGGGGCTGCCCGATAAATATCAGTGTATATACCTCCCGGTACAGGCTTTTCGGCACCCCTGGTTAATGAGAGCTGCGAACTCAGTTTCAATTTATCGGAAATATTCACATCCGTATTTTCACGAAGTGTGAAGCGTTGATAATTATTGGTTATGATAATCCCATTATTATCAAGATAATTTGCGCTGATAAAATAGTCCGCTTTATCAGACCCGCCGGATACCGAGATATTATGATCTGTTTGCAATGATTTGTGCAGCACCGCGTTATACCAGTTTGTAGTGCCCGGAATGGTTAATGGGGCCTGATCGCTACCGGTTATTTTACCAGGATTAGCGTCATTTTCATAAGCGACGTACTGGGCCCTGTCGGCCAGTTTAACCTGGTTTGAAATTTCATTGAAGCCTACGGTAGCATCGTACCTTACTATGGGAGCGCCATTTTTACCTTTACGTGTAGTAATAATAACCACACCATTTGCCCCCCTGACACCATAAATGGCTGCCGAGGCATCTTTTAACACATCCAAAGTCACAATGTCGGCACTATTAATATTACGGATGTCATCTGTTAAAACGCCATCAACAACATACAGAGGGTTGACGCCCCCCAACACCGAACCCGTACCACGTATGCGTAATTCTGGTTGTGAATTAGGCTGGCCCGAAGATATTACCTGCACACCTGCTACCTGTCCCTGTAATGCCTGGGTGGGCGTTTGTACAGGCTGCTTTGCTAATTGATCCCCACTTACACTTCCCACCGCACCGGTAACATCGCGCTTGCGCTGTGTGCCGTAACCGATCACTACTACCTGCTGCAACTCTTTTGATTCAGGCTGAAGTGCTACGTTAATAGTGGTTTGATTGTTAACTGCAACTTCTTTTGGCGAGTAACCGATATAGGTAAATACCAGTGTTGCATTTGATGGAGCGTTTATTGAAAAAGCCCCATTGACATCAGTTTGAGTGCCGGTTGTGGTTCCTTTTATTACTATGCTTACACCCGGTAAGGATTCGCTTGTTACGGCATCGGTAGCTTTACCTTTGACCGCAACGCTTTGCGCAAATGAAGCATTTATAAAAAAGAATAAACACAGTAGCATCAACCCTGAGAAGGTAAAAGTTTTTTTCATAAGGTTAACTAAATAAGGTTAGAAATAAATTGGTTCACTAAATAATATGATGAACATATTATTGGTTTAATAGTTTACGAAGTTGAAAACATAATATAGTTTTAGCAAATTATAGCA
>JAQBOK010000352.1 GCA_028288085.1 Mucilaginibacter sp. | reverse complement strand
CTTTAATAAAAAACAAGCAGATACTAATGGATGCTAAACGAGTTATAAAAAAAGTTGCCGTATTAGGTTCAGGTGTAATGGGCAGCCGTATTGCCTGCCATTTTGCAAACATCGGTATACAGGTATTACTGTTGGACATCGTGCCTAAAGATGCTCCTGCAGATGACAAAAAAGTCAGGAATAAAATAGTAAATGACGCGCTTGACTTTGCCTTAAAATCAAACCCTTCGCCCATCTATCTTAAATCATTTGCTAAACGCATTACAACAGGGAATTTTGATGATGATATGCCAAAAATTGCTGATTGTGATTGGGTGATTGAAGTGGTGGTTGAGCGTTTAGATATTAAGCAAAAGGTATTTGAAACGGTCGAAAAATTCCGTAAACCCGGAACGCTGATCACTTCCAACACATCCGGTATCCCGATACATTTAATGGCTGAGGGCCGCAGCGAGGATTTTAAAAGGCATTTTTGCGGGAGTCACTTCTTTAACCCGCCGCGTTATTTAAAACTGCTGGAAATTATCCCGACTAAACATACATTAGGGGCTGTAACTGATTTTCTGATGAGTTATGGTGAAAAATTCCTGGGTAAAACTACCGTACTAGCAAAAGATACCCCGGCTTTTATAGGTAACCGCATCGGTGTTTTTAGTATCATGAGCATTTTGCACTACGTTGAAAAAACCGGTATGACGGTAGAGGAGGTAGATAAGCTTACCGGGCCTGTAATAGGTCACCCTAAGTCTGCTACCTTTCGCACTAATGATGTTGTAGGCATGGATACAATGGTGCATGTTGCCAACGGACTCTATGAAAATGCACCCGACGATGAAGCACGGGAACTATTTAAAATGCCGGAATTTGTAGGTGGAATGGTGAAAAATAACTGGTTGGGCAGCAAAACAGGCCAGGGGTTTTATAAAAAGGAAAAAACTGACGGAGCGAATCAATTCTTTGCGCTTGATTTGAAAACGCTTGAATATAAGCCATCGCAAAAAGTAAAATTCGCTTCGCTTGAGACTACCAAAACAGTTGATAGCTTAAAGGATAGACTTAAAATACTATTCGCAGCAAAGGATAAAGCAGGCGATTTTTACCGGGCCACTTTTTACCAGCTATTTGCCTATGCCAGTAACCGTATACCCGAAATTTCTGACGAACTATATAAAATAGATGCCGCTACCAATGCCGGGTTCGGCTGGGAAATGGGGCCATTTGAAAAATGGGACGCGTTGGGTGTTGCCGATACGCTGAAACAGCTGGAAGCCGCCGGGAATAAGCCCGCGCAATGGGTGTATGATATGCTTGCTTCCGGCGCTAATAGTTTCTATAAAATAGAGAATGGTAAGCGCTTGTATTATGATATTCCATCTAAAAGCTACAAGATAATTCCGGGAACGGAGAGTTTTATATTGCTTGATAATATCAGGGTATCAAATACCATATGGAAAAACAGCGGTACCACCATTACTGATATTGGCGATGGTATAATCAACCTGGAGTTCCATACCAAAATGAATACAATAGGCGGCGAAGTAATAGAGGGTATTAATAAAGCTATAACTCTTGCTGAGGCTAGTTATAAAGGCCTGGTTATATCAAACGAAGGGGCCAATTTTAGTGCCGGCGCCAATGTGGGTATGATATTTATGATGGCAGTTGAACAGGAGTTTGATGAGTTGAATATGGTAATAAAGGCTTTTCAAAATACGATGATGCGTGTTCGTTACTCATCCATCCCTGTTGTGGTTGCACCACACCAGATGGCTTTAGGCGGTGGCTGCGAAATATGCCTGCATGCTGATAAAGTGGTGGCCCATGCCGAATTGTATATGGGCCTTGTGGAGTTTGGTGTAGGCTTAATACCAGGTGGCGGAGGGACTAAAGAATTTGCCTTGCGCCTTTCGGACGAGTTGCAGGAGGGTGATATAGAACTGAATAATTTCAGGGATAGGTTTTTAACCATTGGCCAGGCAAAAGTGTCTGCATCGGCTTATGAGGCGTTTGAATTTGGCTATCTTAAAAAGGGAAGGGATGCAGTGGTGGTATCACGTAACAGGCTATTGGCCGAAGCAAAACAACATTGCTTACAGATAGCTGATGAAGGTTATGTGCAGCCCATTCCGCGCAGCGATATAAGGGTAATGGGCAAACAGGCCCTTGGTTTGGGTTATGTTGGCGCAAACACCATGTATAGCGGTAATTACATTAGTGAGCACGATGTGAAGATATCGCAAAAACTGGCTTACGTACTTTCTGGTGGCGACCTTTCACAACCGTCAATTGTAAGCGAAGAATATTTGCTGGGGTTGGAGCGGGAGGCCTTTGTTTCGCTTTGCACTGAAAAGAAGACGCTTGAACGGATACAATCCATTTTAACAGGTGGTAAGGTATTAAGGAACTGATTAATAATAGAAAAAAAGCAAAAAATGAATGCATATATAGTGGCGGCCAGCCGAAGCGCTGTTGGAAAAGCAACCCGGGGCGGATTTAGGTTTACACGCCCGGATACGCTCGCCGCGGATGTGATCAAACAACTGATGGCATCAGTGCCGAACGTGGAAAAGGAGCAGATAGAAGATGTTATAGTGGGCAATGCTACGCCCGAAGCTGAGCAAGGCTTAAATGTAGCCAGGCTGATCTCGCTAATGGCGCTGGATACCGATAAGGTGCCCGGAATGACGGTAAACCGTTATTGCGCCTCGGGCCTGGAAACTATTGCCATCGCATCAGCAAAAATACATAGCGGCATAGCTGATTGCATTATAGCTGGAGGTGTTGAGAGCATGAGCCTGATCCCTATGGGAGGCTGGCGTATTGTACCTAATGCCGATGTCGCGCTTGCTCATCCCGATTATTACTGGGGCATGGGGCTAACAGCCGAAGCGGTTGCTAAGGAATATAATATTAGCAGGGAAGAACAAGACCAGTTTGCCTATAACTCTCATCAAAAAGCGATTAACGCTATAAAAGGAGGTAAATTTAAAGACGAGATTGTGCCGGTAGATATCGAAGAAATTTATGTGGATGAGAGCGGTAAAAAACGGAAAAGGAATTTTAAGATAGATACGGATGAAGGTCCACGCGGTGATACTTCTATTGATGCACTTGCTAAGCTTAAGCCGGTTTTTGATGCAAAAGGTGTAGTAACGGCAGGCAACTCGTCGCAAACAAGTGATGGGGCCGCGTTTGTAATGGTGGTTAGCGAACGGTTTATGAAAGCGAATAATCTTAAACCTATTGCGCGACTGGTTAATTATGCCGTTGTAGGCGTTCCGCCGCGAATTATGGGCATAGGGCCTTTATTGGCTATTCCCAAAGTGCTGAAAATGGCCGGTATGAAACAACAGGATATCGAACTTGTCGAATTAAATGAGGCCTTTGCCTCGCAATCATTGGCTGTTATTAAAGGATTAGATCTTGACCCCGAAATAATCAATGTAAATGGCGGGGCTATAGCGCTCGGTCATCCATTGGGTTGTAGCGGGGCTAAACTTTCGGTTCAGCTTTTTAATGAGTTAAAAAGACGGGATAAAAAGTATGGTATGGTTACCATGTGCGTTGGCACCGGACAGGGTGCAGCGGGCGTGTTTGAATTATTATAAGAAACCTTTATCTGATAACTGTTGCACACATGGAAAAAGCGACAAGATTGTTTGATTGCATAGAAGCCCAGGTAAAAGAACCCAAGGCTGACTTCTTAAATGCAAAAGTGAACGGGGCATGGAAATCATACAGCACCCAAGAGGTGCACGACATGGTTTACCAGTTGGCCACAGCCCTATTGGATTTAGGAATCTCGGCAGGAGATAGCACCACGGAGGGGCGGGACAAAATAGGCCTGATCAGCAGTGGCAGACCGGAATGGCTGATCGTGGATCTTGCGGTACAATTAATCGGCGGTGTGCTGGTGCCATTATATCCAAACACAGGTACTAAAGAGATAGGGCAAATACTATTGGAGGCTGAGGTTAAATATGTGTTTGTGAGCATCAGCGATTTATGCGACCAGGTGAAACAGGTACAGGCAAGCATCCCTTCGCTAAAGGGGATTTATACTTTTGATCAAATAGAAGGATGCAATCACTGGACAGGACTGCTTAAACCTTTAAAGGAAGGGGATCAGCAAAGAATAGCCGAAACAAGCAATAGGATCACAGAAGATGATGTAGCTACCATCATTTATACTTCAGGTACCACAGGCAGACCTAAGGGTGTGATGCTTACCCATAAAAATATTTTGACCAATGCGATGGCTTCTGGCGATCTGTTGATGCAAATCCCTATAACGGAAAAGCGTACGCTTAGCTTTCTGCCGCTGAACCACATTTTTGAAAAGATGTGCACTTATACATTCCTCTTTTATGGTTATTCCGTTTACTATGCGGAAAGTATGGATACCATTGGCGCCAATATGAAGGAAGTAAAGCCGGATATTTTTACTGCTGTGCCCCGGTTGCTGGAAAAAGTGTTCGAGAAGATCATGGTGGAGGGGCAAAAACTAACCGGCTTTAAAAAGAAGATATTTTTATGGTCTATAAGAGTAGCCGAAGAGTTTGAGATTGATCATACCAGCTTATGGTATAAAATGAAGTTGGAGATAGCCGATAAATTAGTTTACAGTAAATGGCGCAACGCCATTGGGGGCAACGTAAAGGCAATAGTTATTGGAAGCTCGGCATGCCCCGTAAGATTAGAAAAGATATTTACAGCAGCAAATATTGTTATACTTGAAGGTTACGGACTTACCGAAACATCGCCTGTAATTTCCGTTAACCATTACCAAAAAAACGGCAGAAGATTTGGAACTGTGGGGCCACTTCTGGAAGGCGTACAGGTGAAGATCGCTGAAGACGGTGAGATACTTTGCAAAGGGCCTAATGTAATGGTTGGCTATTATAAAAACCCTGAACTAACGGCAGAAGTAATGCAGGACGGATGGTTCCATACCGGGGATATCGGGGTACTTGACCAGGATTCCTTCCTTAAAATAACTGATCGCAAAAAAGAGATATTTAAAACATCGGGGGGCAAGTATGTAGCGCCCACACCAATAGAAAATAAGATGAAGGAAAGTCCTTTTATAGAGCAAATGATGGTTGTTGGTGCAGGAATGAAGTTTACAGCCGCTCTTATTGTGCCTTCTTACATCAATTTAAAACCCTGGTGCAAGCAAAATGATATATCTTTTATTTCTAACAAGGATCTGATCAAAGATAGCAGGGTATGTGCTCTTTATCAATCGATCGTTGATGCTTATAATCCTGAATTTAATCATGTGGAACAGGTGAAGAAAATAGTATTGCTTGCGGACGAATGGGCTATAGACAGCGGAGAGCTTACCCCAACAGGAAAAATGAAACGGAAGGTTATTACCGAGAAATATAAGGTAGATATCGATAAAATGTATGCCGGCGAAATAAGTGAAAATACTGTTGTAAACTGATTAATATGAGCACATTTCAAACAATTGTACGTGATAGATTAACAGTAATAGGACTCGACAGGGGGCGATCAAATTCGATTAATCATCAGATGGTTAAAGAGTTGACAGATTTGATCAAAACGATGGAAAGTGACGCTGGCGTAGGCGGTGTGATCTTAACGGGTAAGGAAGGCTTTTTTTCCTCCGGGATAGACCTCATAGAGGCTTATGATTATGATGAGGAACAAAGCAAACAGTTTTGGGTCGATTTTTTAGCCTTGCAGCGTACCCTCGCGTCTTTTAAAAAGCCTTTGGTTGCAGCTATCAGCGGCCATAGTCCGGCCGGTGGTTGTATTTTTGCTATTTGTTGCGATTACAGGATAATGGCAGAAGGTGCATTTATCATCGGGCTAAATGAGATCCCAGTGGGCATTATTGTTCCGGATAGCGTTTTTAATTTATATTCATTCTGGCTGGGTAAGCGCAAGGCTTACCAATATTTGATGGAGGGTAAACTGCTAAAGGTTGATGAAGCACTGGAAGCTGGTTTGATAGACGAGATTAGCACGCCGGGAGGCTTATTAAGCGCGGCTGAAAAAAAAGTACGCTCTTACATGCAACTGAACCCTGTTACGTGGAGCCAGAGTAAACTTAATTTGCGCAAGGAACTGATCAATAAATTAAACGAAGATCAAACTGATACCTTAAACCAGATGCTGAAGCAGTGGTGGGCGCCGGCAACCCGGCAGGGTTTGCAAATGATGATCCAAAATTTAAAATCAAAAAGTACTTCTGGTGCCAATTAACAGATTATGAGTGATCCAATAACCATAAAAGACCCTGCAAAGGGAATGTTAAGGGACAATGCCCTTAAAGGTAAAACCATCATTGTAACAGGCGGTGGCACGGGGCTTGGCAAGGCTATGGGTACTTATTTTCTGCAACTGGGCGCCAACCTGGTGATCACCAGCCGCAAAATAGATGTGCTGAAAAAAACGGCCGCCGAAATGGAATCGGAAACCGGCGGAAAAGTATTAGCCGTAGCCTGCGATGTACGGAAGTATGAGGAAGTTGAAAAGATGCTGCAACAATCTGTTGAAGTTTTTGGCCGTGTTGATGTATTATTAAACAATGCGGCAGGCAATTTTATCTCACCTACAGAACGATTATCTGCAAATGCATTCTCAACTATTATTGATATTGTTTTAAAAGGTTCGGCTAATTGTTCATTGGCTTTGGGCAAATACTGGATCACTGAGAAAATAGCCGGTAGTATAGTGAATATCATCACAACTTATGCTTTTACAGGTTCGGCCTATGTGGTGCCATCAGCGTGTGCAAAGGGAGGTGTGCTGGCTTTAACCCGATCGCTGGCAGTAGAATGGGGAAGGCATGGCATAAGGACCAATGCCATAGCGCCCGGGCCATTTCCTACGAAAGGAGCTTGGGAACGACTGCTGCCGGGAGATATGGCTCAAAAATTTGATTTTAAAAACAGGGTGCCACTTAAGCGTGTAGGCGAACACCAGGAACTGGCTAATTTAGCCGCTTTTTTAGTGTCTGATTTTTCAGGCTATATCAATGGAGAAGTAATTACAATTGATGGCGGTGAATGGCTGCAGGGCGCTGGCCAGTTCAACGCGCTTGAAATGGTGACCAGTGACATGTGGGATAATATTGAGAAGGCTACACGCAATGCATAAACAATAATTGCCTGGTTGATTTTTCATTTCAGCAAATAATCAATTATTGTACCTTTCTTGTAGTTTGCCTCATTATATTTCCAGGTTAGTTTATAAACAGGAGCAATTTTATTGTCGATCTCTGTTTTAATTTCATCAGTCAAAGGGTTAAATAAACCGGCGAATTGCAATTTGTGTGGTATATCCGCGCTTATTTTAGGTGTTGTGTCCCACATATCCCTGATTCTTTTATCGTTCAAATAAATACTTTCAAATAAGTAATGGAACCAGAAATAGGGGTACACCTTTAATATTTTGGTTGCAAAACTCCCAAACCACGTTTGTACTTTCATTCGCCGCAAGTACCGATTAAGAAAATACCACCGGGAAATTTCAAAAAAAGCAATATTGGGATTTGCATCCCAATAGGCATCAACTGCCGTTTGATAGATATGTGTAATATAATTGTCTTTGCTGCCCGCCATAAACCAACTCGATAGCATCCTGTCAGGCCCGGGTCTGTTAAAGGCAAAAAAGCCGGATACCATATTATTATATAGCCAATCATCCAGTGGTTTGGTACAAAAACAGGTAGCATCCACCCATAAACCTCCGTGTTTGGCCAATAAGTTAATTCTCAGGATATCAGACAAGGCCTGCCTGGTAGTTTGCCGGGGTTTTAAGGAAATGTAGTCGGTTAGATTCTTTTCATCCAAAAAAATAACATTCCACCCGGGGTTGTGCTTAAGCCATGATGCATAACATTTTTGTACCACAACCGGAGCTTTATCAAGTCCCTGCAGCCATAAAAACCATATGGTTTTCGGAATATCCTTATTATCCAATGCTTGTAATTATTTGAGGCAAGTTATTTATTCGGGAACAGATTTTCGTAACAAAAATTTAAATATTATACTTGTTATCTGGTACGAAGTAAATATGAATGACCTGTTTTTATATATATTCTCCCGCGATGAAAATAAATGATTGATCCGGGCGTATAGATACAAAATGCTGGTTAACTATAAATCATGAGGACTTTTAAATTACCCATCCTTTTTTTAATTGTATTGCTTACAACTGGCACTCAAAAGCTTTTTGCTCAAAAGCTTAAACATAACGACCCAATTTTTTTAAATGGTGTAAGCAACATGACCATAAGTGGTTATACTATTAACGGAGAGGCTGTAGATTGTATCCGTTTAATTGATTGCAAAAATATCCACATCACAAATTGCAGGTTAATTAATTCAAAAAGGTTTGGCATTTACTTATATAATTGCTCAAACATATTGATCGATAGTAATTATATAGCTAAAGTTGGCGCGGGGGTATTTGCCCAAACTTGTCCTTTGGGGCAGATCAGGGTAAATAATAATCAAATGCTGAATATGTTAGGTACCCTGCCTTATAACAAAGATTTTGTGCAGTTTGCTGAAGTAAGCGGGCCGGGCAATAAAATATGCTATAATAAATTAGAGAACATATCAGGCCAAAGTAACCCCGAGGATGCCATTAATTTATACAAGTGCAACGGCTTGCCAGATGATCCTATTACTATTACTGGGAATTGGATAAGGGGAGGAGGGCCAAGCACAACCGGATCTGGCATAACAGTGGGCGACCAGGGTGGAAGTTACCAGCTTGCCCAGGATAATATTTTAGTTAATACAGGTTTTATTGGGATGCAGGTGGCCGGTGGGACTTATATCCGTATAATAAATAATACAATTTATAGTGATGCGTTTCCGTGGTCTCACCTGGGTTTAGGTTACGGGAATTATTCGGGGAAACCAAGTACTAATATTACAATTAAGGGTAATAAAGTGCATTGGCTGGCAGGCTGGGCCCATGACCAGTACAAAGGATCTAAAAGTAAAGAATTTGATATGTATTATCACAAGATGCCATCAATGCCAGATGGCCTGAATGAAAATATCTTTAATGCACCAATAGATCCAACCATTTTACCGAAAGAGTTAATAAAGGCTTTTTGACCGGTATAATGTTAATTAGGGTGAGTTGGATATAAGAATTGGGCACTTTGCTATGTGCCCCACTCTGCCTATTGTAGCACAAATACATACCATATTGTCTACCCCATCAGGGGGTTGCCCTTTGCCAATTTGGGAAACCCCTGATGGGGCAAAACATAACGTTGGGATTAATTCCACAAACAGGTAGCCCACGATGGGACAAAGATTTTTCCTATATCGAGCTTACGTTAATTGGCGTAACCAATGCTGTCAAATATATTCTTCATCACCGGCTTTGAAATAAAGGTGGTATCAAAAGGATACGATTTTGAACGGTCTACATCTCTGGGATCAACAGAAGAAGAAACGATATAGATCTTGATATTCTTTTTTAATGATTTATAAATATTCTGAAACCGGTTCAGAAAATCCCAACCATCAAAAAGGGGCATATACAGATCAATAAAAATATAATCCGGCAGTGACTGGGATTCCGAGCCTTTCTCTTCAAGATAATCCAATACTACCTCTCCGTCAAAGGAATAGGTTGCCTGGTTTGACAGCTCGCTATGTTTAAGGGTCATCTGAACAATTTTATGAAAAATTGGTTCGTCGTCAATAAGTATAAGTTTGCTCATATCGTTTAATTAATAGTAAATTAATTAGAAGGACAACTACATATTTATAAACAGGCGATATTATTGCCTGTTTATAAATATGATACTAATATAATGCTTTAACCATCAAATAGTTAATTTATTTACTAACATTTATTTATTAATATTTAATAGCAAGCGCAAACTTAATGTATTGGTTAAACCAGCTTCATATTTACCGGATCCCAGTGAATTGTTTTGTTTTGGAAATAGCTTTCGTTACAGGCCAATGCAGGTGCCGCGGCCCTGAAGCCAAATGAGGCATCTTCAACAACGGCTTTACCGGTACGCATAGAGTCAAAGAAATTGTCAAAATGATCATATGAAGAATTGTACCCATCTGGCGACTGATAGGTTATGGTTTCAGACTGTGGCCTAAGCTTATCCGCATCAGAATATTTTTTATTGTAATCATCAACAATTGCCTTTTGCATGGCCAGCGGGTAGGTCTCAAATGAATCCCATCCACCATATCCGGGCGCTACAGGCATTTTGTTTTTGTGTATAGTAAAGCCGCTTTCGTCCGAAATATCAATCACACCTTCTGAACCAATCATCCGGGTGTATCCCACTTCGCCCGCGCCGCTTATAAAATTAACCTGTAATGATACCTGGAACGATGGATGTTCCTTTGATTCAGGATAGTGAATAACCGCTGTCATCACGTCTGGCACATTGCGCCCATCTTTCCAATAGGCAAGGTCACCAACGGAAAATATCTTATCAGGGCCTTTTGAATCGGTAATAAAATGAATACCCGATAAAAGGTGAACAAAAAGATCGCCTGCTACTCCCGTACCATATTCCCTGTAATTTCTCCATCTGAAGAAACGGTTGCTTTCGTAATCATGCTTGATCTTTTCTGTAGCCTGAAATCTTTCCCAGTCTACAGTTTGCGGCGATGCATCCAGCGGAATAGTATACTGCCATGCGCCCAAAGCGCTTTGCCTGTTAAAGGAGGCCTGTATGGAGTTGAGTTTACCAATAGCCCCGGCCTGGTATAACTCTTTAGCCTTTTTAAAAGCTAAACTGCTAACCCGTTGACTGCCTACCTGAAAAACAGCTTTTGTTTCTTGCTGGGCTTTAATTTCATCCAACCCTTCACTTAAGTAATGCACCATTGGTTTTTCGCTGTAAACCGCCTTGCCCTTGCGCATTGCTTCGGTCGCAATCCGGCTGTGCCAGTTATCGCTGGTTGCTATGATGATAGCATCAATATCTTTACGGTCTAAAAGTTCCCTGTAATCGGCGGTTGTAAAAATATTTGCGCCATAAAGTTCCTTTGCCCGTTCCAACCGCCCTTTGTACAGATCACAGCACCCAACCAGTTCAATGCCTGTAGAATGTAATGCCGCGCGGGTATCATTATTACCCATAATACCCATACCAATAGTGGCAATACGTATTTTATCATTGGGGGTGATCCTTTTCTCAGCCTGTAAAATTCTTCTTTCGTGTTCTTCCTGTGCTGCCAGTGCAGTAAATCCGGCTGATGAAAGGATGATAGTACTGCCTAATTGCTTTAAAAATTTTCTGCGATCAGATGACATAGCTTTTCATTTTTAAGTTAAAACGGTAAAAAAATTATAATTGGTTATCGGTAAGCAATACTGACTGATACAGTTATTAGGGGCGAGCTTATCCAACGCAATATAATAAAAGATAGATATAGCGGTAATGTCTTAATTAAATAATTATTTAAATGCGGGCGATTTAACCCAGCCTGATATCGTTTTGCTTATCATCTTCTTGTAGGCAAGCCGTAAAAAGAGAAAGTTTTATTTTTTGCTCATCGCGTTGCAGAGGGGCGTCCGGCACGGCACAAGCGGGGAAGTCGACTATGTGATTTGCATATCTTCATATTCACAAATTCAAACCAGTTACTATAAATTCATCTGAATTATTAACTTCACCTCTGCCAATTTAAATTTATGG
>JAQBOK010000309.1 GCA_028288085.1 Mucilaginibacter sp. | reverse complement strand
GTTTACATCTTTTGCGCCAAACTTTTTTAAGTTGTTGGTCATCGCAAACTGGTCAGATCCGCCTGCCAACGTTTCGGACATCAGCTTGAGGAGGAACGCGCAGTTGATCGGCTTCCATTCTTCGGGGGCATAATCCAACAGCTTAAATTCTATAGGGTAGTCGCGGGTAGAAAGATGCCGGATATAATTATTCACTCCATCGGTATAGGCTTCTATTACCACCTTCATCACAGGATCTTTCAGCAGCCCTTTTACCGTATTTTCTGCACCGTAAACCATACCCATGCGGCGATGGTAGCGATCGATATCCAATGCTTTTGGACCCGCAACCTCGGCCAGCCTGCCAGCCGCGCTACGGGTTTGAATGTCCATTTGCCAAAGGCGGTCGCGGGCGGTAACATATCCCTGGGCGTAGTACAGGTCGTGATCATTCCGCGCAAAAATATGGGGTATCATGTGCTCATCATACCTGATGGTCACCTTGTCCTGCAAGCCGTCCAGCTTCAGATTTTCTTCGGGGAGGATATTTTTACTTTCGGCATTTTGCCAGAAACCGGTAGCCGGGTTTAGGAACTTGCCGATAGGGGGCACATCGCCAAATTTTGTTTGCAGGGCCCAGATAAGTATTAAGGTAATAGTGACCGAGAATAAGGCTTTAAGTAGTTTCATCAGGGTTGGATTGGCTTTGACAAGATAGCAAAAAAGATAATGTGTTACCTGTGTGAAAATTGAAATGTGTTGGCGATTTTTTTATAATTTTATACAGACCTTTTACAGATCATATCATGGATGCAAATGAAATAATGACCGAACTGCAATTGCTTGGAAATGAGAATATCAAGAAGATATTGTTAAAGCATGGTGTAAAAGAACCACTTTTTGGGGTTAAAATAGAGCATTTAAAACCAATTCAAAATAGAATAAAAAAGGATTACCGGTTAGCAAAGGACCTTTATGCTACCGGTAACGCAGACGCCATGTATTTGGCCGGGTTAATAGCCGACGATGAACAAATGACAAAAGCCGAGCTGCAAACGTGGGTAAAGCAAGCCATTTCCAACAACATTAGCGGATATACCGTTCCGTGGGTAGCTGCCGGGAGCAGGTACGGGTATGAACTGGCTATGGAATGGATCGAATCTCCTGAAGAATATATCGCAGTTGCAGGCTGGTCAACATTAAGCAACATAGTTTCTCTTAAACCTGATAATGAATTGGATATACCGGCGTTAAAAGAGCTGTTACAAAAAGTGGCTCAAAATATTCATACTGCTGATAATCGTGTACGGCAAACTATGAATGGGTTTTTGATTGCTGTTGGTACTTATGTAACTGCCTTAACGGATGAGGCCATTGCTACAGCAAAAAAGATAGGTACGATTACGGTTGATATGAACGGAACGGCGTGCAAAGTTCCCGGTGCGATTGATTACATTAAAAAAGCACAGGACAAGGGATCAATAGGAAAAAAGAAAAAGACAGTAAAGTGTTAGTATGAACCGGGAACTACCTTACCCTTAATACCAGCTTAAACCGATGGCTGCCAAAGGAACCTGTATCCGCTTTATAAATATTGAACGCGTAACTGGAATTCTGCCGAAAATCGAGTGAGTCTTTTCTGTAACTGTCCATTAGCCAAATTTGGTATGCTTGTGGTATAGATTTTATTGTAAGCATATTTAATTTGTAAATACCATCTGTTTGGGTATTCACTTTAAGGCCTATTGAAAGCCCTTTATTTGTTAATGGTAGCGCATTAATTGCTAAAGGTATATTGTTACTTGATAAACTGGACAGGCTTACTAAGCCGAATCCCTGGAAAGTAGGTGCATCCTCACTGCTATTAAATGTTGTTTTTGCTGTTGGCTTAAAGCTGATCAAAATATTATCGGTGTTAATTGAATCTTTTGCCAGTCCAAGTCGCAGATAACCAACAACGTTATTTAAAGATGTATCATTGCTAGCAACATTAGCCGATTGGTTTGACGTGGTAGATGCAATAATAGTTTTTGGACTACTTTGGATGCTATTAGTATCCGGTGCTACCGCACTTTTTTGGCAGGAAGAAAAAATTATAATAGAAAGCAATAGAAATGCCGTAATTGTTTGTTTCATTTATTTACTTCAATTATTTTATTGATATATAAACCAGTATCTTGATTTTGGTATTTATACGAGAAGAACCGCGAAGGGTTGTGTGTAATTTTCCACATTGGCATTATGAATCAAAACGCCCGGAAAAGGGTTTCTGGTTAATTTGCCACGAAAAGATCAATGGAAATTATTTAGATAAGTATAAGGCAGTTGTAAACTGGTCAGTTTTTTTTTGTTGGGTGGCTTAACCAATTTTTTTTAAAGTCAGAAGGGTTTTTGCCTACAATTTTGTTGAACAGCTTATTAAAATATGACAGGCTTTCAAAACCTACAGCATAGCAAGTTTCGGTAATGTTTTTATCCTGCATCAATAAGTTTTTAGCCATGTCTATTCTGTACTGGTTCACAAAATCAGTAAATGTCATATTGGTTTGCCGTTTAAAATAGCGGCAAAATGCGGGAGTTGTTAAATGAACCTTATTGGCTACTACATTTACATCTGGTTTAAGGTTATAATTAGCATCTATGTATTCATAAATAGCGCCCATCCTGATCTTATCTTTCAAAAAGAATTGTATGCTGAGCTCTTCTTCATTTAATATGTCTGTCTCATCAGAGTTGGCGAGGATATGAAATATAGCCATCAATTCAATCAACTGTTGAAATGAGCTTAAATTCTGTAGTTGTTTTAGCTTTTCTGCAACTATCGCTTTAGTTTCGCCATGAAAAGCGATCCCTGAACCGGCTTTTTTAAATAATTGATTGATGCCTGAAAATTCCGGCGAAAGCCCTATGGCTGTACCTAAAAAGTTTTCACGCAGTTGTACCACTACCTGGTGATAATCGCTCCTGAGCCGGTAATCAAAATTCAGATGGGGGATATTACTGCCAATAAAAACCAGGTCGCTTTGTGTATAGCCAGAAATGTGCGAGCCCACGTGGCGTATCCCAGCATCCGCTTCAACATACACCAGCTCAAACTCGGGGTGGTAGTGCCATAAGAAAGTGTTACGAAGCCGTGGCGAGAATAATTTAAAAGACTTGCCCGGCTCAAACTCCACCTTCTCTAACTGTATCTCGTTCATTGGCTATTGCACTATTACTTAGCATAAATATACAAGTTTGGTCAATACAGAGCAAATATTGGTCATTGTAAAGAATAAATATTTTTTGAGTGTGCCGTAATTTTGAATTGTAAACCAATAGGAAGCAGCAAAATGGAAAATCAAACAATGGCTACCATGGCCACAGGTAATGCACACAAGGAAATACCGGGCAATCCCTCAACAGCAAAATCAAGCGAGGTAAAGTTAAATGACCGCAGCAACGGGAAACCCCTGCAATTGCTGAGCGAAGATGACTGGAAGTTTTGGGTACATAACGGATATGTTGTTATTAAAAATGCTGTTCCGAAAGAACAGGTTCAAAAGCTGGCCGGTTATTTATGGGAATATGAAGGCAAGGACCCTAATGAAATAGAAAGCTGGTATAAAAAACCCAATGCCGAAATGCAGATGAAGGAGTTGAATAACACCGGCATGGTTGAGATATACAATCAGCAGTTTATGTGGGATAACAGGCAATTCCCAAAAGTTCACCAGGCATTTGCCGACGTGTGGGGAACTGAAAAGCTATGGGTGACCATTGACCGTGCAAACCTGAATTTCCCGTTAAGGCCCGGCTTTGAATATAAGGGATTTATCCATTGGGATTATGACCCGGAAACAAAACCACAAAATGTGCAGGGTGTATTGGCGCTGGCCGATCAGACGGATGAAAATATGGGTGGCTTTCAATGCATACCCGAATTATACCGCACCTATGATACCTGGAAGCTGACCCAACCTGCCGACCGCGATCATTATAAACCGGATACCACGGGTTTTGAAATTGTTAAAGTAAAATTAGAAGCAGGTGACCTGCTGATATTTAACAGTCTTGAACCGCACGGAATAAGGCCGAATACAAGCGGCGATAAAGTACGGATAGCCCAATATATTGCCATGATGCCTGCCCAGGAAGATAATGAGGACTTGCGTCAATGGCGCATCAATAGCTGGCAAAGTCGCGAAGCGATGCAAGGCTACGCTTTCCCCGGCGACCCGATGGAGCGCGAAAAGAAAAACCCGGTAGCAGAGCTCTCACCTTTAGGCAAAAAGTTGCTGGGGCTGGATAAATGGTAATTTGCTTTTTTAAGTTCAGATTATTTTTAGATTTGGACTATGTTGAAACTGGTAAAAGCAAAAGCCTTATGGTTGGTACTTATCCTACTACCGGTAGGGAAAACCTTTGCGCAGAGTACGATGATGCCTGCAATTATAGAAAAGGACGGTCGTCATACTCTTCTGGTGGATGGAAAACCCTTCCTGATATTGGGAGGACAAGCACATAATTCGAGCGCATGGCCGGGCATGATGCCGCATGTTTGGACAGCGGTTGAAACCATGCACCTCAACACCCTTGAGATACCTATCTATTGGGAACAGGTTGAGGCGCAGCCGGGCAAGTTTGACTTTTCATTGATCGATACTTTGCTTGATCAATCGCGCAAACATCATGTGCATTTGGTTTTGCTTTGGTTTGCAACCTGGAAAAATGGCAGCAACCATTATATGCCTGAATGGATGAAGCGCGACGCAGCTAAATATCCCAATATCACAGCTAAAAACGGGCAATCGATTGATTCACCTTCGCCAAACGTGAAGGCCACTTTAGACGCTGATATCAAATCGTTTACGGCGATGATGGCATATTTGAGGAAAGCTGATCCACAGCATACAGTGATCATGGTACAGGTGGAAAATGAATCGGGTGCATGGGGTAGTGTGCGGGATTATTCGCCAATGGCACAAAAACTATTTGATGGGCCCGTACCTGTCGAATTACTAAAACCTGCTATTCTTAAAGCACTCAATGCCCCGATTGTAACCTCAGGCTCCTGGCACGAGGTATTTGGCGATAGGGCAGACGAATATTTCCATGCATGGTCTGTTGCCCGTTTCGTAGGGCAGGTAGCGGCTGCAGGGAAAAAGGAGTATCCCTTGCCTATGTATGTTAATGCAGCATTGCGTGATCCGCTTACCAATCCAAGCGCAAACAACTATGAAAGCGGTGGTCCTACTGATAATGTGATCCCGATCTGGAAGGTAGGGGCGCCGGCTATCGATCTACTGGCGCCGGATATTTATCTTTCCGGCAGTGACCGGATATTAAAAGTACTGGACTTATACAGTCGCCGGGATAACCCGCTTTTTGTACCGGAGGTAGGTTTAAGTTTGGAAAGGGCGAAGTACCTTTATGAAGTGATTGCCCGTGGCGGCATTGGATTTTCGCCATTCGGAATAGATGATAATAGTGCAAGCGAAACAGATGGTAAAACCACAGGTCTACTTGCTCCTTTTGCACAGGAATATGCAGTAATGAACCCGATGATGAGGGAACTTGCACAATGGGGTTTTGAAAATAAGATAAAAAGCGTTGTTGAGCGCGAGGACCACGCAAAGCAAACCATTGACCTCGGTGCATGGCAGGCTGTGGTATCCTTCGGCGGCGATGGAAGAGCGAATGCCCCACCGGTTTATGATCAAACAACAGGCAAGTTAATGGTTGTAACGCTTGATCAAAATAAGTTCCTATTGATTGGCACACGCTGCCATATCACCTTTTTACCTACCGGAAGCAACGCAAACAAAGCCTGGCAATACTTAAAAGTGGAAGAAGGAAGCTATGAAAACGGGGAATTCAAAATGCTCCGTATCCTCAATGGCGATGAAACAGATTGGGGCGGCCCCGGATTTGGCGCCCAACCCACCGTATTGCAAACTACACTTGTACTGCGGTAATTTTCACTACGCCTGGTGCAAGCTCAGCCTGTTTCCATCAGGATCAGTTACTGCTGCAAACTTGCCCCAGGTAGTTTGATCAATTTTGCCAACTGTAATGCCTTTAGCAGTTAGCTCTTGAATGTCATTATCAAGGTTATCGGTATTAATAACAAAGCCATTTACACTGCCGGCCGGCATATTGGGGAACCACGTAACCAGCGTAATGGAAACGGTTTCCTGCCCGGGTAAAGCCATTTGCACCCATTTTTGCGTTTCAAAAGGAGCTTCCACTAACAGTTTGAAGCCTAATTTTAAATAGAACTGCTTTGCGGCTTCCTGGTCTGTAACCGGGATGGAGATAATGGAGATTGTTTTCATGAGATTTGATTTAGTTGGACTAAATTGGGGATACTAAAATATAAATGAAAAATAGATTTACCTAAATAATACATAATTTTAATGCATGTATGATGTTTTTATAAATTTTCTGGGTTTGTTTAAAAATATCCCGCCAACGGATGCTGCTATTATTGAAAAAGAATTGAGCCACCGAAAAGTAATGGAGGGTGAAGTTCTTTTAGAAGAGGGACAACTATGTAAAGAAATGTTTTTCATTTGTAAAGGGGTGCTGCGTATTGTATCACAAAATGAAAAGGGGAATAAGATGGCTTACTTTTTTTTAAAAGAAAATCAGTTTTGCAGCATCCTTAATAGCTTTAATAATAATGTGCCGGCGGCAGAAGGTATAGAAGCGGCCTGCGATGCGGAACTGATCGTACTGAAAAAGCAAAAATTATTGGGGCTTTATGAAAAACTGCCTTATCTGAAGGAATTAATAACCAGCATCACCACACAAGCCCTACTGGATAAAATACAGGTACGCAATTCTTATTTGGGGGAAGACGCCAGTTTACGGTACCGCAATTTTTTAATGCGCCAGCCCGATATCGCACTCAGGGTATCCTTAAGTGATATCGCATCCTACCTGGGTATTACGCAACAATCATTAAGCCGTATCAGGAAAAACATGCGCTAACGCTTTTTACCATTTGTTAAATGCAAGCTCGCTGATATGGGGGAACTTTGTCTATCATAAAAATTAATGATCATGGAAGACAAAGGAACACAAGTAAGAAGAAGTTTAAAAGGTAAACGTATTGTACTGCTGGGCGGTACATCTGGATTTGGATTAGCCACAGCAAAGGCAGCCGCAGAAGAAGGCGCTCATATAGTGGTGGTGTCAAGCAGGCAGCAAAGTGTAGACAATGCTTTAACCGCTTTGCCGGCAGGCAGCGAAGGCCACGTAGCCGACCTGACCAATGAACAACAAATAGAAAATTTGTTTAAAAAGATAGGGGAATTTGATCACCTGGTTTTCACCGCGGGCGAAGCTTTAAAATTGGATGAATTATCAATAGTTAGTATGGATGGCGCCCGGGAATTTTTTAACCTGCGTTTTTGGGGAGCGCTAATGGCAGCCAAATATGGTAGCCAATATATGCGCAAGGGTGGTTCCATTACGTTAACCAATGGTATTGTTGGCATTAGACCCTGGAAGGGATGGGCTGTGGCCGCCAGCATAGCAGGCGCAACGGAGGCACTTACACGGGGCCTTGCTGTTGATCTTGCGCCTATCCGTGTAAATACGGTTTGCGCAGGCATGGTAAGAACCAATTTATGGAATAATGTGGCTGAGGCTGACAGGGAAGCCATGTTTAATGAAATGGGGAGCAAGTTACTAACCGGCAGGGTTGGTGAAGCAGAAGATATAGCTGAAGCTTTTTTATTCCTGATGCGCGGGAATTTTACCACAGGGCAGGTTGTAGTGGTAGATGGTGGTGGGGTGCTGATCTGATATTTTATTTGAATGGAATTAAAACTATATATTTAGTTTTAATTCCATTACTATTATGAAGCAATTTCTGATAATTATTTTTCTCTGTGGATGTTTAAATATCTCGTTTTCGGCCCAATCTATCAAACGCGATCCTGAATTAATTAAAAGGATTGATTCCATGTTTAAAGACGATCAGTTTTGGCGTAAGGAGTATATAAAAGTGACCAATAAAGAAAAGTCAAATTACGATGAAGAAACAATAGAGAAAAGGTGGCAGGTAACCGATAAAATAAATGAGATTAAGGCAAAAGCTATAATCAATAAATATGGCTACCCGGGATATAATTTAGTAGGAGAAAGCAGCAATAATTTTTGGGCAATTATACAGCACTGCGATGATGATGTGCATTTTCAGAAATATGTTTTAGTTTTAATGAAAAGGGAAGTGGATAAAAATAATGCCAGTAAGGCAAACTATGCTTATCTAACTGATCGAACCTTATTAAATACCCATCAAAAACAAATATATGGAACGCAGTTACAACGCGACGCCAAAACCGGTAAATTCTCTCCATTCCCATTAAAATACCCTAAAGTAGTTAACAAACTTAGAAAAGAAATGGGATTGGAACCGTTGGAGGAGTATGTAAGTAATTTCGGCAGATAGGTGTGCTTCTAATAGTCCTTTATCAATTCGGAGCTATTTTACCCCGCTATCTTAAAAACACAGCCCTCCAATTGCTCATTAACTTTGATTTGGCATGATAACCGACTCCGATCGTCATTGGTGGGCATGGTATCAAGCATATCCAGCTCGTTATCGCGCGGCGATGGCAATTGTTCGGCACCCTCCAGCACCTGCACCATGCAGGTTGCGCAAAGTGCCATTCCGCCGCAGGTAGCCAGTATATCGTATTCAGATGCTTTTAGTACCTCCATTAAATTAAGGTTGATGCCTTCGGGGATTGATATTGGTGCCCGTTTGCCATCGCGGTCTTCCACTATAAAATTAATCATTGCTGTAGTTCGGCTATGCCGTAAACGGTAGTATATTTAAAAGTCAGCCTTTGATCGGGATACACATATTTAAAGGCGCTTTGCGCCATTAATGCCGCCTCATGAAAGCCACAAAGTATAAGCTTTAGCTTACCCGGATAGGTATTGATATCGCCTATGGCATATATTCCCTCAATATTGGTACTGTAATCGGTAGTATTTACCTCTATGGCCGATTTATCAATATTTAATCCCCAGTTTTCTATTGGCCCCAGCTTGGGACTTAATCCAAACAATGGCACAAAGTGTTCGGCATTAATAATGAATTGGCCGTCGGCACCCACCAACGTAAGTGCTTCCAGGTGGCCTGTGCCATCTAAAGAAACAACTCTTGTTTTCAGGTGCAGATCTATCTTACCTATTTTTGCCAGTTCAAAAACCTTTTCGGCCGCATCAGGCGCACCGCGAAAAGTATCACCGCGGTGTACCAGCGTAACTCTTTCGGCAATATCAGCCAGGAAAATTGCCCAATCCAGAGCAGAGTCGCCGCCACCGGCTAAAACCACGTGCCTGCCCCTAAATTGCTCGGGGTTTCTTACCGCGTAGGTAACGCCTTTACCTTCAAATTCCAATAGCCGGTCAACCTCGGGTTTACGTGGTTCAAAGCATCCCAGGCCGCCTGCAATTACTACAACTTTGCAATTAATTTCTGTTGCGTCGCTGGTTTTTATCAACCACGTTCCATCAACTAATTTTTGCAGCGTTTCTACCCGTTCGCCCAGGCTAAATCCGGGATGAAAGGGTGCTATTTGCTCCATTAATTTATCCGCCAGTTCCTGCGCGTTAATAGCCGGATAGCCGGGTATATCATAGATGGGTTTTTGCGGGTATATCTCAGACAATTGCCCGCCAACCTGCGGCAGGGAGTCTATCAAATGACAATGCATTTTTAGCAGCCCTGCTTCAAAAACGGCAAACAAACCGGCAGGCCCGGCTCCAATGATGCCTATATCAGTAGTTATCATATTATTAAATTAAATTCACAGTTCAAGGTTTTGGTATATCTTATTCAATATTCTTTTCAAATCTTCATAGTCGGTTTCACTAAGGCCTTCCCAGGCTTTCATTCGTATATCGTCAACTTTTGGCGACAGTTCATTCAATAGCTGCTTACCGTTTTCGGTTAAATGAACGGTAAAGCTGCGCCGGTCTGTTTTGTGTATCACTCGTTCGGTTAGACCTTTTTTGCAAAGCAGATCAACTATGCGGGTTAGGGTAGGGGTATCTTTTCCGGTTAATTCTGCCAGTTCAGTTTGCTTTAAATAGCGGTCATTATCAAGGTTTTTCAGTATCAGCCATTGATCAACTGTAATGTTGAAGCTCCCGGCAGAAAATCTTTGCTGAGCATACTGTTTTACCCTGCGGGCTGCACGGTCCAGCAGGTAAGAATAACTATCAAATTTTTTACTTGTCATACTAATAATTAGTATAGCAAATGTACGAATCTTTTTTTATTTATATCCATTTAATTGGTGGGTAATACTTTTGACTTAACCAAAATATTACAATCATCATTACTAATAAAATTACCATCAATCCGTTGAGCCATTCCATTCGCTCAAAACATTTTCACTTTTTCTTACAACAAATCAATTTTATATTAAATTTGAAACGCGGTTAAATAACAATTTTCATGGCCGCCAATTATTTTCCTGAAGTATCCTGATATGAGAAAGTCTTTATTTTTTACCGCTTGCTACCTCTTGGTGGCATTAGGTGTTTCGGCACAAATCCCTGCCCTGGAACGCGTAGAGCCCATGTTTTGGTGGGTTGGAATGAGTAATCCAAACGTGCAGCTTATAGTGCACGGCAAGGATATTGCCTCCCGGAATGTGCAGTTAAACTACCCCGGCGTGAAGCTGGTAGCGGTGCATAAAGTTGAAAACCCGAACTATTTATTCCTTGATTTGCGCATTTTATCTGCCGCATCTCCGGGAACGTTCCCGATAAAATTCATTAAAGCGGGCGAAAAGACTTTGACTTACGCATATTCCCTTAAAAAAAGAGACCATTCGTCAAGCCGTGCGCAGGGGGTAACTGATAAAGATCTGATCTACCTGATCATGCCCGATCGCTTTTCAAATGGAGACACTAAAAATGATTCTGTTGCCGGTATGCGCGAAACATCAGTTGACCGCGGCAAAATGTTTAGCAGGCATGGCGGCGATCTGCAGGGCATTATGAACCACCTTGATTATTTGAAAGATATGGGTGTTACAACGGTATGGCTTACACCGGCTATTGAAAATGATGAGCCCAACGCATCCTATCACGGATACGCGGTTACAGATCATTATAAGATAGATCCACGCTACGGTACCAATGAATTATATAAACAGTTTGTAGAGAAGTGCCACAAAATGGGTATGAAAGTAGTGATGGACCTGGTGCATAACCATGCCGGCACCGAAGGCTATACCATTAGCGATATGCCAATGAAAAGTTGGGTACACCAATGGCCAAAATATACCAAATCAAACTTCAAATATGAAGCTGTTATGGATATCCATGCCTCGCCAATGGACCGTAAATTAATGCTTGATGGCTGGTTTGATCATCGTATGGCAGACATGAACGAAAACAATGGCTACGTGCAGAATTTTTTAACCCAAAATCATATTTGGTGGGTTGAATATTCAGGTGTTGATGGGTTTAGGCTGGATACTTATCCTTATAACGATCCGGAATATATGGCCAAATGGGCGGTGGATGTTAAAACCGAATTTCCACGCTTATCCATATTTGGTGAGGTACTTACCAACTCGCCCGTTATTTCCGCTTACTTTACCCAGGGAAATACCGTTAGCCGCGGTTTAGATACGCATTTACCGGGCATTACCGACGCTGTTATAAAAAATGGCATTTATGATGCTTTAATGGATTGGAACGGAGGGGTTGAACATTTATATGAACTATTGGCTCAAGACTTTTTATACAAGGACGTTAACCAAAACGTGATTTTTTTAGATAATCATGATATGAGCAGGGCATTATCTATGGTTAAGGAGGATGTTGTGAAATATAAATCGGCAATGGCTATGCTGATGACCTTGCGTGGCATACCTCAAATGTATTATGGGGACGAAATATTGATGAAAAATTATTCCAACCCTGATGGTTTGGTCCGCGAAGATTTTCCGGGAGGATGGGCTGGTGATAAGAGCAACAAATTTACTGCTGCCGGCAGAAGCACAAAAGAAAATGAAGCCTTTAACTACATTCGCACACTGGCCAATTTCCGTAAAAACACACCTGCGCTGCAAACAGGTAAGATGATGCAGTTTATTCCCGGGAATGGTGTTTATGTGTATTTTAGGTACGATAATCTGAAAACGATAATGATTGTATATAACAGTCTTGAAAAGGAACAAAGCATTACAACAGACCGTTATGCAGAACGCATAAACGGTACATTAAAGGCCAGGAACGTGGTTACTGATGATGCTGTAGAATTATCCAAATTGACCATACCTGCCAAAACAACATTAGTTTTAGAATTATTACCAAATAATACCCATTAATAATATATTTAGAGACCGGCAGATCGGTGTATTTTTAACAAGCTGATCTGCTTATAATAACAGAATGAGTACTATAAAAGCGTGCATTTTTGACCTTGACGGAGTGATTGTTGATACTGCGGTTTATCACTACAAGGCGTGGAAAAGATTAGCAAATGAACTGGGATTTGATTTTACCGAAGAAGACAACGAGAAACTGAAAGGGGTAAGCCGTACACGCTCGCTCGAATTAATATTGCAATGGGGTGATATCACCAAAACCGATGCCGAAAAAGAAGAACTGGCCACGCGTAAAAACAAGTGGTACGTAGAAATGATCAGCAAGATGACACCTGATGAGGTATTGCCCGGTGCAATGGAGTTTTTAGAAACATGTATTAATGCCGGGTTAAAAACGGCTTTAGGCTCGGCAAGTAAAAATTCAGGAATGATACTGGAAAAAACCGGTATCGCGCATTTATTTAATGCCATAATTGACGGCAACAAGGTTACTATGCCCAAACCCGATCCTGAAGTGTTTTTAAAAGGTGCTGAAGCGTTGAACGAGGCACCCGGCAACTGTGTGGTGTTTGAAGATGCCATAGCTGGTGTTGAAGCTGCCATAGCAGGTGAGATGAAGGTGGTGGGCATTGGTTCTCCGCAAGTGCTTGGCGCAGCAAACCTGGTGGTAAGCGGCTTGAATGAAATGAGTTTGGAGAAACTTGAAAATTTATAATAAATAATATGTCATTGCGAGGCACGAAGCAATCGCTTGCTCTACAGAGACAAATTGTAAAGTATGGGATTGCCACGTTATCGCTCGATGACAATCGAAATAAAATATCACGATACAATACATGAAGGACTATATCAAAGTTGATGAGTGGAAAATTATAGAGGAAGGATTTGATCCGCGTTATAATACAATATCCGAAAGCATATTTAGCCTGGGCAATGGGCGTATGGGCCAGCGCGCCAATTTTGAAGAAGCATACAGTGGTGAAACTTTACCAGGAAACTATGTGGCCGGAGTTTATTATCCTGACAAAACACGTGTAGGCTGGTGGAAAAATGGCTATCCTGAATATTTTGCCAAGGTAATTAATGCTGCCAACTGGATTGGAATTGATGTTTTGATAGGTGATGAACAATTAGACCTTGCTAAATGCGAAGTAAGCGCTTTCAGACGCGAACTAAACATGAAGGAAGGATATTTAAGAAGAACTTTTAATGCGAAAACTGCCAGCGGAAAAGAAGTGGAAGTTGAAGCAACGCGCTTTTGCAGTATAGTTGATGATGAAACCGGGGCTATAAGTTATACCATTAAGCCCTTAAATTTTAGCGGTGAAATTACGGTTACTCCATTTATTAATGGAGATGTGGTGAACAAAGATTCCAACTACGATGAGAAATTTTGGGATGAAATAAAAAAGGGCACATGGAACGATGGAGCCTATGTGCAATTACGTACCAAAAAAACGGGTTTTGAAGTAGCGACTGGCATGAAGGTGGTTATTGAACAAAATGGTAACCCTGTTGATCTGGTACCTCAAGCTATTGAAAAGGATAAATATGTGGCTTTAAAGACGGTGCTAAAGGCCGAACAGGGCCAGGCGATCACTATTTATAAATATGCTGCCAACCTATCGTCACAAAACCATGCTGCTGCAGAACTG
>JAQBOK010000277.1 GCA_028288085.1 Mucilaginibacter sp. | reverse complement strand
ACCTGTAGCTTTTATTTCTTCGGGTTTGCGTTCCAGATACCGCACGGCTGATTTATAATGAGATAGCGGCCAGTTCACATTTACATTTACATCCAATCGCCGTAACTCATCTTCCAGTTGCTGTCCCGATTGTTCATTATATTGAAATTGCTGCAATAACGCGTTGAAATTATGTTGCGTATTTGCTTTGCCCAATTCAATAAAATCCTTGGCGTATTTTTTTTCAAATTGTCTTAATGTTAGGGTCTTTTTACCGGTGGATAGTTCTGTAGCGCCAAATTTCCAGTATAAATAATCAAATTGATCTTCGATAGGGGCACTGCGTAATTCTTCCCGTTTATCTTTTGCCACCAGGTTTATAAAATCTGTGGCATATATCTCTATCATGCGATATTGCCCGCTTTGGAAACCGCTGGCAGGTAGTAATGACATCCTGAATTGCAGAAACTGTTCTTTTTCCATCCCATCCACCATAATTTCAAACGATTGGGTAAGCGCTTCGAAATAACGATTGATACGTCTTATCCGCGCAGTAAAAAAGTCGGCGGTTAAGGGTTGTTGCTCAGTGATCTGTTTACATTCATGCAGGGCCAGTTTAAAATACAGTTCGGTGATTTGGTGATACATGATGAATATCTCCTCGTCAGGAAAAGGTGTTTTAGGGCTTTGCAAGCTTAGTAAAGTGTCGAGATGAATATAATCCCAATATGTTAAAAAGTCTGCGTGCAGCAGACCATCCAGGTAGGATATCATGTCCTGGCCCATAGCTTCATATTTTTCCTGTAAAAGTGCCAGGCGTGTTTCTATTTCGGGTGTGATGCTCATAGGCTGGTTTATTCCAACAAAGGTAATAAAGCTTGCAAATACAGAAACAAAACAATTATATTTATAGTTATCCAACTATTATGATAATAAAGAAGATCCTGATAGCCGTTGATAACAGTAAGTTTTCCGAGCATGCCGCCGAATTTGGCTTTGACATTGCCCGTTCCTATAATGCTGCTGTAGGCCTGGTAAATATTGTGGAACCTATGATTTTACCTGCTACAGGTACGGATGTTATTGCAGGAATACCTTTTGAAGGAACTACCGTTAATGACCCCGAGATAACCCGGATACAAACGGAATCTGCCGAAAATATTATAGACCGCACCGAGAAAAAGTTTGGCGGCAACTTGCAGGTAACTCACTTTACGCAATATGGCACAACGGCTGAAGGTATTTTGGATTGCAGTAAAGAGTTTGAGGCAGATCTGGTGGTGTTGGGTACGCATAGCCGCACAGGACTGGACCGTTTGCTGATGGGCAGCGTAGCCGAACATGTAGTACGCCATTCTGATGTACCTGTATTGGTAGTTCCTTTGCGGGATGAAGGTTAGGTTATAACAACGCCATGGATCATGATTTAAATCATGATTCTCAATTAATACAGCAGCCTGAATTTTATTGTGTGATCAATCGTTTTCAGCTCGTTCAGCACCTGCTTGCCATAGCCAGCGTTCACATCGGTAATTACGTATCCTATCTGTGCATTAGTTACCAGGAATTCACCTACAATATTGATGTTATGCCTTGCAAATACCTCGTTTATTTGCGCCAGTATGCCGGGCACGTTAGTGTGTATATGTATTAAACGGTGTGCGTTATCGTTTCGCGGGGGTTGAAGATCAGGAAAATTGCAGCTCATGTGCGTTTTACCTTCATTCATAAAAGCGATCACTCTTTTAGGAATAAAATCAACATTTCGCGGGTTGTACTTCGGATCGTCAAATATGATGATCCCGTTTTCGCAGGCGGTCTCTGCCAGTTTGCGGCTGGCTACCTTACCAAAACATCCAATTACTTTTAGGCGACCGGCATTTTGTAACTGCTCGGGAGTGGGTTGGTTGGCCTCATCACAAAACAATATTCCGGCCTCTTCTAAATATTTTTCTTCAATGGTTTCCTTTTGGCGAATGTTGTAGCCCTCTTTGCGCATTTGCTCCAAAGCCTCTTCGTCAATATCGCCTATTACAAGGCATTTGATGCGATTTTTGGGATATGATATGGCTCGTGGCAGTTTATTGATGAACAAAAACTCGTCAAAGCTCGGGGTAATATGATCGGCTTTTTCGGCTACTGATTTGCGCTCGATGTTCTCGGTAAAGGCAAAAAACTTTTTGATCAGGCCCGACTCCTTCAACTGGAAATCCGAATAGCCATCGCCGATGCCGAATATTTCGCCTTTCAGGTTCATTTGTCTCAGGAGTTTTACCTTGCCACCTTCCTGCGATAAGGGGTTTTCACGGTCGTAGCCTATAATGTTGTCATTATCATCAAAAACAAAAGTGTTGGCGTAGATATTTTCTTTTTTGATAAAATACTCTGTAACCACAGGAGTGATAAATTCTTTAAATCCCCCCGAAACAATGAGCACATTGTCTTGATGCTGCTTAAAAAAAGCGCTGTTGCGCGAGAATGAAGTTGATACCTTCTTTTTTAAATGGGTAACAAGTTGCTTTAAATGGTCGCGGTTGGCCTGTAGCAGCTTAACACGTCCTTCTAAACTGACGCTGAAAGGTAACTTGCCTTCCATTGCCAAATTAGTAAAATCCTCTATCTGCTGATAAATTTGCTCCCTGTCGGGATGTTTTCTTAACGAAATACGGGCAAGTTCGTCTAATGCCTCAACCTGCGTAAATGTGCTATCGAAATCGATAATAAAGTACTGGTCCATTTACCTGCAAATGTGCAACTTTTGTATGATGGTTCATAAAAGAATATTGAGTTTGTTGATAGAGTAGGTTGGATAGACTGCCTGGAGTGCTGATTATAACGCCTGCCAGGTTTAACAAATTGAATATTGGCCGGATACAACGCGTTGTTATGTGTCCTTTCCGAACGGTCGAAATAACTATCTGTTTTTTGTTAAGCCAGTGTCAATTCAATGTTATAACAATCGCATGGTTTATATTACATTCGCAATAAAGTGTTGATTTTGAAGTAAATATTAATGATTATTTTTCAAAATGCAAACAATAGCGTAATGAAAATGGATTTTTGTTAAAAAGATTAAAACATATGGGCCGGTTTAAATGTTACAGTCTCCATACGGATCATAATGGGCGCTGATCCAACCTGAACGAATAAATTATTGGTAATGATCTGGATCATAATCGCTGTAAGTTTAATGGTTATCTCCTTTATCGCTAATGTAATGCTAACCCAGGAGTGCAACCATCGTTGGGAGGAAAGAGGGGATGGATTTATCAAATGTACAAAGTGCAAGAAACAGACAAGGGCGCGGTCTTATGTAAAATCTAATTCCAGCCGTTAATTTTTGTCAACATCTGTTGCTAAGTACCTATGATTGAGACTTTGTTCTCATATGGGATTCTATTTTCATTCTGCTACCTTGCGGTAAAGGTAATATCACGGGCATTGAGTATATTATTGGCAGAATCTAATTCAAATTTATACCTTTTTAGTTTTTTGTGTCCGCCGGAGTCAATGCGAAAAGAGTAGATAATAGTATAATAATCCAGTTTGCCACGCTTAATATCATCAAGGTCCTTTAAATTGCGTGTAGATATATCAGGGCGCTGAGCATTTTCACTATCTATAAACTGTTCCATTTTTTTATAGTCATCCTCTTTAATACCAGCATAATTTAGAGAGGAGTCGAGCGGCGTGATATATCGTTTCTTTTCTAACCCGGTAAAGGAAACAGGCTCTAAATAATGAGGATTGTCAAGCATGGTTTTAACGTAGGCTTCCACCGCTTTTTTAGCTGCTGACTCTCGTGCTGGTCCCATGCATCCGCACATCAATAATACTAATAGCAGGTACTTCCTCATTTTGTATGAAAATCAACAGGTACTAAGTTAACGGATTTTGGTATTATTAATTCTGATGACTTAACGCTGCACAAACCTCTTTAATTGATTCGCTCAATGGTTTAAACTCAATTCCCGTCGCTTCTTTGATCTTGCTATTATCAAAGTTTTTCACGTTGGATGCTGCCTGTGCCGAAACCTTGTCAATTGCCGGGGCGCCACGTGTAATAAATGCGGCCAAAGCTGCACCGCGCCACACTATTTCCATCATCCATGGTTTTGCAAGTATGGCAGGTGGTTTTATACCAAAATTATTGGCTATTTCTGAGGTTAGTTCTTTATAGTTGCGGTTCTCAGCGCTGATGATAAAGCGTTCGGCCTGAATATTGCTATTCATCAGTGCAATCATGGATTTGGCCACATCAGTCACATCTACAAAACCCATACTTCCGCTTGTGTAAAATTTTAGTCCTTTACGTACGGTTTCAAACAATGCCCCACTGCCTTCGGTGCCTGCATTTGCGCCTATAATAATAGAAGGATTTACGATTACGGCGTCCAAGCCCTCGGCAATGCCACGCCAAACTTCCATCTCACTTTCCAGTTTCGATATCGCGTAGCCATCATGTTCGGTAGCCTGGTCCAGATGATGTTTTTCTGTGGTTAGTTCGCCTGGTTTGGCTTGGCCAATAGCGGCTACTGAGCTTACATGCACCAATCGGATATTATTCAACAAACACAAATTTACCAAATTGCCTGTGCCGGTTATGTTTGCATTGATCATCGCCTCCTTGTCGGCTTGCTTTAATGATACCCATGCCGCGCAGTTATATACTTGCTTTACCCCATCAAGCGCCTCACCGAGCGAAAAAATATCCATCAGGTCAGCTTCCACCCATTCAATGTTTTCGCTAAATTGAGTTAATAATATAGGAATCTTCGAAGTGCTGCGTTTGGTACATCTGACATGGTTGCCCCGTAGCGCCAGTTGTTTTGCCACTTCAGAACCCAGGAAACCTGTTGCGCCTGTAACCAGTATCATGTTTTAATTTGCAAATATACAGCTGTGCAAATATGCAAATATCCGTCCCGAATTATTAGAATTAATCAGGCTTAAACGTTAATATATTTAACATCTGCATATTTGCACATCTGCACATCAATCTGCACATTTGCACATCAACATATCTGCATACTAATAAAATGTCTTTATCTGATTTCTTTACGCCGATAGACCTGAAGAGGATAATGCCTAAAAATGGGTATTACGCCAGTCATTTGGGTGAGAAGATAGAACATTTTTCTGTTGACTTTCCCAACCTGGAGCAAAAAATGGATATCGCCGTTATAGGGGTGCAGGATGACCGCAATGCCATTAATAATGCAGGTTGTGCGCTGGCCCCAGATCATGTACGTGAAAAACTATACCAGTTATTCGAGGGTGGTTATAAAACTAAGATTGCCGACTTAGGCAACATTCGCCAGGGGGCAACTGTTACCGATACCTATTTCGCTGTAAAAACGGTGGTTAATGAGCTTATCAAAAAAGGGATACTACCATTGATCATTGGTGGTGGACAGGATATTACTTATGCACAGTACATGGCTTATGAGGATTTGGAGCAAAAGGTAGACCTCGTGCTTATTGATCCACGTTTCGACCTTGATGAGGACGAACACTTAGATAGTATAGAAGCCACTTCGGCATCATATCTCAACAAAATATTTTTACATGAACCCAATTACTTGTTCAATTACAGTAACTTGGGTTATCAAACTTATTTTTCGAGCCAGGAAAGCTTAAGAGTGATGGATAAGCTCTATTTTGATGTTCACCGGCTTGGCGAGATCAGCGGGCAGGTAGCGGTTGCAGAACCTATTATCCGCAATGCCAATATGATCAGTTTTGACATTGGCGCTATCCGCTCATCTGATGCCATGGGTAATGCCAACGCCACGTCTAATGGTTTTTACGGTGAGGAGGCCTGCCAGATAGCACGGTACGCCGGCTTTAATGATAAACTGAGCTCTATAGGATTTTACGAATTTAACCCGGCGTATGACAGTAACGGACAAACGGCTACTTTGCTTGCGCAAATGATATGGTACTTTATTGATGGCTTTTATAATCGCAAGAGAGATTTTCCGCTTAACCCTAAATCGCAGTACCTTATCTATAAAACCAGCTTAAAGCACGAGGATCACGAGGTGGTGTTTGTAAAAAGTAAAAAATCAGACCGGTGGTGGATGCAGGTGCCATATCCAACAGGGGGCTCTATGAACGAGCGTTTTCACCTGGTGCCATGCCGTTATGATGATTATAAAACCGCTGTAGCCGGCGAAATGCCCGATCTTTGGTGGCGCACCTATCAAAAATTAAATTGACCTGCAATTCATTGACTAATTAAACGTTATCAAAACTCATATCTGGATATTAAATGAAGAAATTACTTTTTTGCCTGTTGTTATCCCTGCCAGTGATGGCATTTGCACAGGTTCCGCAACCTTTTAATGTGGTTGGAAAATTCGGTGCCCTAAACGCTAAAGTTTATTTGGGTTATCAGCTTGGGTCTAACAAAATACTGGATTCGGCACAAAGCGTAAATGGAAGCTTTGAATTTAAAGGAGACCTGATCTATCCTTCTCTTGCCATTTTGATCATAGACTATAAGGGCGTTGGTTCTGACAAACTGGATGTAGGCGCCAATTCAGATAAGTTGATACTTTATTTGGACAAAGGAACCATTAATTTGACGAGCCCGGATTCGGCTTATAAGGCCCAGATCACAGGTTCGCCAATTAACGATATGTACAAAAAGCTGATGGCTATAAATGCTGAAGCCAGCGCGAAGACAAATAAATTGTTGACCGATGAAATAAAAACTGCAGATGATAAGTCAACTCCGGCTGATCGTCAGAATCAAATGCAGGCAAAATTGAAGATGATACAAGCTGACTATCATAATGCATTGAAGAATTTTATTTTGGCAAACCCTGATAGTTACTTAAGCTTGTTAACCCTGGGCACCCTGGGCGGGCCATCACCAAATCCTAACGAAATAGAGCCACTTTTGGATGGGCTCTCAAAGGAATTAAGGGAAACAGAAACTGCCAGATCGCTCAGAAATGCATTAGAAAGTTTAAAGATCACTGCCAATGGTGCTATGGCACCTGATTTTGAACAGGCGGATACGCTGGGCCACAAGGTGAGGCTTTCATCATTCAGGGGCAAGTATGTTTTGCTTGATTTTTGGGCATCGTGGTGCGCGCCATGCCGCCAGGAAAATCCAAATATAGTTAAGGTGTTTAATCGTTTTAAAGATAAAAACTTTACCATTATTGGTATTTCATTAGATAGAACGGATGGCGGGTTTGCATGGATGAATGCAATAAGAAGAGATCATTTGGCATGGACCCAGCTATCAGATCTTAAATTCTGGAATAATGCGGTGGCCCAGCTATATTTTGTTCAAAGTATACCCAAAAACTTCCTGATAGACCCAACCGGGAAGATCATTGCCCAGGATTTGCGGGGCGATGACCTGGAGGCCAAACTGGTAGAGGTGTTAGGAAAAATATAATTAATTTCGGATTTTCGATTTCGAAATGCACAGATATTATCATTATTATTGAATTCTCAATAAGGAAACTCATGAAAAAAATAATTTTAGCAGCCGTTGCTTTTTTGCCGGCATTAGCTTTTGCACAGGATGGTACGTACACAGTGCAGGGTACTGTAGGTACTTATAACGCTCCATCTAAAGTATACATTCAATATGCCGTAAAAGGCAAGGTAACTACCGACTCCGTTATTTTAAAAGATGGTAAGTTCCAGTTTACAGGTTCTATAGGTAGTACTCCAAACAATGCATACCTTATTTTTAGCGAGAAGGGTACAGGCCCTGCTTATAAAGATTATAAGTCTATCTACCTGGAAAAAGGCACCATTACGGTAACCAGCAATGACCTATTGGCAAACGCCAAAGTTGCGGGTGGTAAAACCAACGGGGATAATGAACGGTTTCAGCTTGCTTATAAACCTATAAATGATGCTCAAAAAGCTATAGATGATAAAGAAAAAGCCGCCACGCCTGAACAATTGCAATCGCCTGAATTTATTAAACAGGATAAACTGGCTCAAAAGACCCTTGATGGACAGGAGATGGAAATGAATAAGAAATTCATCCATGATAACCCAGGTTCATATATCAGTCTGAATGCTTTGGAAACTTACGCCTACAGTGCTGATTATGCAGAAATTGCCCCTTTATATAACGGGTTATCGGATGACATAAAAAACTCTGAAAGAGGAAAAGAATGGACGGAAAGGCTCCCTAAATTAAAGGCGGTGGCCCTGGGTGCAACTGCGCCGGTGTTTGCCGAGGCAGATACAAGTGGTAAAGTGATTAGCCTGGAATCTTTCAGAGGTAAATATGTGCTGGTTGACTTTTGGGCATCATGGTGTGGCCCTTGCCGTCATGAAAACCCTAATGTGGTAAAGGCTTACAATCGTTATAAAGGTAAAAACTTCACTATTGTAGGTGTATCATTAGACAGGCCGGGCGCTAAGGATAAATGGTTAGCGGCTATTCACAAAGATGGTTTAGCCTGGACACAGGTATCTGATCTGCAATTTTGGAAAAGCAAAACCGCTGACATGTATGCGGTGCGTGCCATACCTCAAAACTTTTTGATTGATCCTAACGGTAAAATAATTGGCAAAAACCTTCGTGGCGATGACCTGGAAGATAAGCTTGCCGAATTGTTCGGAAAGATATAAGTAAAGTTATTGGTTGATTGAGTTTTGACTGATGATTAAGTTGAATAATCAGTCAAAACTCAATCAACCTAACTTCCTGCTATAACAGATCAAAGCCGATATCTTTTCTGAAATACATCCCATCGTAGTAAATTCTGCTGGCGTCAGCCGTGGCTTGCTGCAAGGCATCAAACATGTTATCCTGTAAAGAAGTGATTGCCAATACCCGCCCTCCGGTTGTGATCATATCATCACCCTGCATAGAAGTGCCAGCATGGAAAACATGTGAGTCACGTACATTTTCGGTGCCGGTAATTACCCTGTTTTTTAAGTACTCACCCGGATAGCCCCCTGCAACGCAAACTACGGTAGCCGCCGTTTTAGCAGAGATAACCAATTCTTTTTCGTTTAAATTACCCTCGGCTACGCCAAGCAGCAGATCAACGAAATCGGATTCTATCCTTGGCATTACACTTTCGGTTTCCGGGTCGCCCATGCGGCAGTTGTATTCAATTACATAGGGCTCGCCATCGCAGTTCATCAGGCCAATAAAAATGAAACCTTTGTAGGGTATGTTCTCTTTTTTTAAGCCTTCAACTGTCGGAATAATTACTCTGTCGGTCACCTTTTGCATAAAGGCGGCACCAGCAAACGGAACGGGTGAAACAGAACCCATGCCCCCGGTATTTAACCCGGTGTCGCCTTCGCCAATGCGTTTATAGTCTTTGGCTTCGGGCAAAATTTTATAATTAGTGCCATCGCTCAGCACAAATACAGAAAGCTCAATACCTTGCAAAAACTGCTCTATTACTACTTTGGAACTTGCTTCGCCAAATTTGGCTTCTGTAAGCATTTCTTTCAGTTCCTGCTCCGCCTCTGCTAAACTGGTGCATATTAGTACACCCTTACCTGCGGCCAAGCCATCAGCTTTTAAAACAATTGGTAATCCTTGTGTCGCCAAATATTCTAATCCATTCTGCAAAGTTTCGCGGGTAAAGGTTTTGGAAGCAGCAGTAGGAATATTATTTCTAAACATAAATTCCTTTGAGAAATCTTTGCTGCCTTCAAGCTGCGCGCCTTCCCGCTGTGGGCCAATCACAGGGATGTTTTTCAATTGTTCATCAGCCAGGAAAAAATCATGGATACCTTTAACTAAAGGTTCTTCGGGGCCAACCAACACCATGTCAATTGCATTTTCAAGTGTAAAGCGGCCAATGCTTTCAAAATCAGTTGCTTTTATATCGACGTTTTTGCCATATTGCGAGGTGCCGGCATTGCCGGGCGCTATAAAAAGCTGTTGACATTTTGGGCTTTGAGTTAGTTTCCAGGCGAAGGCGCTTTCCCTTCCGCCCGAACCGAGGAGCAGGATATTCATGGGCCAAAGATAATATTCAAGTATCAAGTATTTAGTATCAAGTATCAAGATTGCTTTGTTTTTGATTAATTGAGTATACAGCTTCAGGATTTATGTCCTTATACCCGATACTTGCTCGATACTTGATACAAATTCCCTACCTTTGCCTGCCATTATGGCCTCATAAATTGCTATGGCGCAATTGTTGAGTTTGTGGGATTATATCGAATTAAATATGTTAGAATTTATCAGCAAGCTTTTTGGAAGCAAGTCGGAAAGGGATGTAAAAAGTATACAGCCGATAGTGGAGAAGATCAAAATTGAATTTTCAAAGCTGGATGGTATCAGTAATGATGAACTGAGGGCAAAAACCATAGCTTTCAAAGAAACTATAAAGCAGGGCCTTACCGAGATTGACAGTGAATTGCAGGGAATTAAGGATAGGATAGAAAATAACCCGGATCTTGATGTAAGCGAGAAGGTTGAGTTATATACCCAGGTTGATAAGCTTGAAAAAGACCGTAATAAGGAGCTGGAAGTGATATTGATGGATATTCTGCCGGAAGGCTTTGCTGTAGTAAAAGAAACTGCACGCAGGTTTAAAGAAAATAAAACCATTGAGGTTACAGCAACCCAGTTTGACCGCGATTTGGCAGCCCGTAAGGGGAATGTGATCATAAAAGGCGATAAGGCTACCCATCATAATACCTGGTTAGCGGCCGGTAACGAAGTTACCTGGGACATGGTGCATTACGATGTGCAGCTGATAGGCGGTGTGGTATTGCACCAGGGTAAAATTGCCGAAATGGCTACAGGTGAGGGTAAAACGCTGGTTGCCACGTTACCTGCATACCTTAACGCTTTAGCCGGACAAGGTGTTCATATTGTAACCGTGAATGATTACCTGGCAAGACGTGACTCGGAATGGATGGGACCTTTATATGAGTTCCACGGATTATCGGTTGATTGCATTGACAAGCATGAACCAAACTCAGAGGAACGACGTGCCGCCTACCTGGCAGATATTACTTTTGGTACCAATAACGAATTTGGTTTTGATTATCTGCGTGACAATATGACACGTAGCCCGGAAGAATTGGTGCAACGCAGGCTGCATTATGCCATGGTAGATGAGGTTGACTCGGTATTGATAGATGATGCCCGTACGCCTTTAATTATTTCGGGCCCTATACCACGTGGAGACGAACATGAATTTTATGAGTTGAAACCACGTATTGAACGCCTGGTAAATACCCAGAAGAATTATATCAATGGTGTACTGAACGAAGCTAAAAAAGCGATTGCTGAAGGCAAAACCGGTACAGATGAGGGCGGTTTAGCACTATTGCGTGCACATAGGGGCTTACCTAAGAGCAAAGCTTTGATAAAATATTTGAGCGAGGGTGGTAATAAGACGGTTTTATTAAAAACTGAGAATTATTACATGCAGGACCAAAACAAGGAAATGCCGAAGGTTGACTCCGAATTATATTTCATTATAGATGAAAAGAACAACCAGGTTGAACTGACAGAAAAAGGTATTGAACTGATTACTGCTTCTGGCGAAGACCAGCACTTTTTTGTGATGCCGGATGTAGGTTCGGAGATTGCTGAGATAGAAAAATCTACCTTAAACATTGAAGAGAAAATTGCCCGGAAAGATACTCTGATGCGCGATTTTTCGATCAAATCAGAACGTATTCACTCGGTTAACCAACTATTAAAAGCATATACGTTATTTGAAAAGGATACCGAATATATTCTTGACGATGGAAAGGTAAAAATAGTTGATGAGCAAACGGGTCGTGTATTGGATGGCCGCCGTTATTCTGATGGTTTGCACCAGGCCATTGAAGCGAAAGAAAATGTGAAAGTGGAAGATGCGTCGCAAACTTTCGCGACCATTACCCTGCAGAACTATTTCAGAATGTACCACAAACTTTGTGGTATGACTGGTACTGCCGTTACCGAAGCTGGCGAATTTTGGGAAATATACAAGCTGGATGTGGTTGAAATACCAACCAACACCGATATGATAAGGGACGACAGGCAAGACCTTGTTTACCGTACCATAAGGGAAAAATATAATGCTGTGGCTGACGAAATAGTAGCGCTTACCAAAGCAGGCAGGCCGGTACTGGTAGGTACCACATCGGTAGATATATCGGAATTACTAAGCCGTATGCTTAAGCTGCGTGGTATTAAACACAATGTATTGAACGCCAAACTTCACCAGAAGGAAGCGGATATTGTGGCGGAAGCAGGTAAAACCAGTACGGTGACAATTGCTACCAACATGGCTGGTCGTGGTACGGATATAAAATTAGGCCCTGGCGTAAAAGATGCTGGTGGTTTAGCCATTGTAGGTACCGAGCGTCATGAATCACGCCGTGTCGACAGGCAGTTACGTGGTCGTGCGGGTAGACAGGGTGACCCGGGCTCCACTCAATTCTTTGTATCGCTGGAAGATAACCTGATGCGTTTATTTGGATCTGAGCGTATATCAAACCTGATGGTACGTATGGGTATCGAAGAAGGTGAAGTGATACAGCACTCGATGATCACCAAATCAATTGAGCGTGCGCAGAAAAAGGTGGAAGAAAATAACTTTGGTATCCGTAAACGTTTGCTGGAGTATGATGACGTGATGAACTCACAACGTACTGTTATTTATGCAAAACGTAAAAATGCGTTATTTGGTGAGCGCCTTGAAGTAGATATCAACAACACCATTTTTGATGTGGTGGCAGATGTGGTTACTCAATACAAAGAAGAAAATAACTACGAAGGCTTCCAGTTGGAACTGATCCGCATTTTTTCTGTGGATACCGAAACCGCGGAAGACGAATTTGGCTCAACCGCCATGAATCCGTTGATCGATAAAACCTTCCACGAAGTAACGGCATTTTACAAACGTAAATCAGAGGCTATTGCCAACCAGGCATATCCTGTGTTAAAAGATGTATTTAATACACGCGGAGAGTATATAGAAGATATTGTGGTACCGTTTACGGATGGCATTCATGGTATACAGGTTTCTGTTCCGCTAAAAAAAGCCATCGCAAATAAAGGCGCGGAAGTATTTAAATCGTTTGAAAAGAACGTTGTGCTGTACCTGATAGATGATGCCTGGAAAGAGCATTTACGCGAAATGGACGAGTTAAAGCAATCTGTGCAAAATGCGGTTTATGAACAAAAAGACCCGCTGTTAGTTTATAAGTTCGAAGCTTTTGAATTGTTCCGCCAGATGCTGGCGAATGTGAATAAGGAATTGGTGAGCTTCCTGTTCAGAGGAGGTATACCTACGCAACAGGAACCAGAAGAAATAAAGGAAGCTAAACCACAGCCTAAATTGGATCTTAAAAAACTGCGTACTTCTAAGCCTGAATTGGTAAGTGAAGCCAACGGTATGCCGATGGACGACCTGCGTGAAGTGCAAAAAGCTGTCCCTGTTAGGGTAGAACAAAAAATAGGACGCAATGACCCTTGTCCTTGTGGCAGTGGTAAAAAATATAAGAACTGCCATGGGGTAGGGCAGGCTTAAACAGCCCAACCCTCCCCGGAAGGGAGGGCTTTAAAAAATATTTATATTATGAACAAAGCAGTATCCGTTTATAAAGCTATTTTGCAAATAACAGGATGCTGCTTTTTTATTACATTGTTTTTTATGACAACAGCCAACGCCCAAAACCGTGGCAAGGTTGAAGTAATAAAAGATCCACGAATAGATACCCTTGCCGCAAGGCGCGCCGAACTAAATAAAGCCGGGGGGGCCGATGCCGCGGCCATCAACGGATACAGGGTGCAGATATTTACCGGTCCAAACCGTAAGGATGCCTACAGCGCACAAGCAAAATTCATGGAAGAATTTCCGGATATTCGCACTTACGTTATTTACAGCGAGCCTAATTTTAAAGTGCGTGCCGGAGATTTCAGAACACGTATGGAAGCCGAAAAGATGGAGGATGAGTTGAAGAAATGGTTTACCGGCATGTTTATTATATCCGAAAAAATTAATCCGCCTAAACAGGATAGTACAGATGAATAAAGAACAGATACAGGAACTTTCGAAAAATATTTTCAACGAAGTGGTAGCCAACCGCCGTCACCTGCACTCGCATCCCGAGCTTTCTTTTCACGAGGTGGAAACATCAGCCTATGTGGCCAGGAAACTGGAAGACATGGGCCTGGAGTATCATAAAATGGCGGATACCGGTTTAGTGGCCTTGATAAAGGGCGATAAGCCTTCGACTAATGTAGTAGCACTTCGCGCGGATATGGACGCGCTGCCGATAACGGAGGCAAACGATGTTTCTTATAGATCGCAAAATGTGGGGGTAATGCATGCCTGCGGACATGATGCGCATACGTCATCCTTATTGGGTACTGCAAAAATACTGACCGAACTGAAAAGTCAGTTTGCCGGAACAGTGAAGCTGATCTTTCAGCCTGCTGAAGAAAAACTGCCGGGCGGAGCCAGTATAATGATCAAAGAAGGGGTTCTTGAAAATCCAAAACCTCAGGCCGTATTAGGTCAGCATGTAATGCCTTTGATAGATGCTGGTAAAGTGGGTTTCAGGGCGGGCAAGTATATGGCTTCTACAGACGAAATATATGTAACCGTAAAAGGCAAAGGCGGCCATGGCGCGCAGCCTCAGCAAAATATAGATCCGGTAATTATTACCGCACATATACTCGTAGCGCTGCAAACCATCGTTAGTCGTTTTGCTGACCCTAAAAGCCCATCGGTGCTTTCATTTGGTAAAGTGATTGCTAATGGCGCCACCAATGTTATACCAAACGAGGTTTATTTAGAAGGCACTTTCAGAACAATGGACGAGGCGTGGCGCAATGATGCCCATAAGAAAATGAAGAAAATGGCCGAAGGCATTGCCGAAAGCATGGGTGGAAGCTGCGATTTTAATATTATGAGAGGTTACCCTTTCCTGATCAACGAAGAAAAACTAACCGCCTCAACCCGCGCCCATGCGGAAGATTATTTAGGGAAAGAAAATGTACTCGATCTGGATATTTGGATGGCAGCTGAAGATTTTGCCTATTACTCCCAGGTAGCTGATTCCTGTTTCTACCGTCTCGGAACCCGTAACGAAAGCCGGGGTATTATTTCGTCTGTGCATACGCCAACTTTTGATGTGGAAGAAGATGCTTTTAAAGTAAGTACAGGGCTGATGGCTTATTTGGCTTTGAAGCAGTTGGGGAATTGATTGAGGATTACACCGATTGGGTTTGATTACTCCGATTTGATTTTACAAAATAATTATATTTTTCGTTACAAACCTTACCATTTGAAATTATTCCTAACCTTTCTTATTTTGAGTTGCTTGAGCCTTACCTTTAGTTATGGGCAATCTAAAGAGCCTACTCCTGTAGTGATTTTGAAGGAAAGTAAAAAGATAGATCAGTTGATGGATATAGTATTAGATCCAAAAAATGCAGATGAAGGCGATCGAGATAAAACTTCAACTGACAGTTGTTTTTTTATAGTTTCCTTCAAGTCACCAGATCATTTTTCTTTTCAAATTGAAAAGAATACAAAGCCAGTAACTAATATGCTTGCTAATGGATTTGTTGATAACAAAGGCTTTGGATATTTTCGATATAGGAACTACAAAATTTTTGTTTTTGCAGTAGATGGATTTTACGATTTCTTCTATACAACAATCGAAAGAAAAACCTTTGATTTTGTGTATAAATTTAAAAGTCCTGCACCCTTTGATTATCAACATTATTTAGCAATATGGCATTATCAATATGAAAAAGGACACTTTTCTGAAGAAAGGCCACCGACTATAAAATAATTGGAATGGGCTTTTAACTTATGTTGCCCAAAACTGGCTTCCGCCTGCGACTGAATGCCTACTGATTATTGACAGTTTGAAACTGCCATTACTTACTGTTTATTTTCTGATTTTCGGCTAAAGCCTGATGGGTTTATTTTTAGTTCCGTCGGCTGAAGCCAACGGCAATGAAGTTTTATTTGCCCAATTGAATGGTCTAATACAGAACATTCATTGCCGTTGCATTTATGCGACGGATAAATAAATAGGAGAATGCTGGCTTTAGCCAAACAGCTGGCTATTCCTCTGCCACCTCTTTTATCACCCTATTCCTCTCAACCAAAAGCCACCTTATATATCGGGTAAGCACTAAAAAATTAAATAGCTTTCCTAAAACCCCCAACGGCGATTCAAAAACAAACACATCTTTCATTAAAGTGCGGTCATCGACCTTTGTAAAATGATGCTCGTGCCGAAAACTTTTAAAGGCGCCTTTCACCATTTCGTCAACAAAATAATTTGGACTATTAAATTCAGTGATCTTTGAGGTCAATGTTTGCCAAATACCGAAATGCTTTGCCCGCCAGGTTACTGTTTCACCTAATTCTATCAATCCGCCGGTGCGCCCTGCTATGGCTTTTTCACCGGTTTGTTTGGTGGATTCCATATGCAGGTCGATGCTTCGCGCCAGGTCGAAGCACTTTTCTATAGGAGCGTTGATTTTCGTTAACAGTACTATTTTCGGCATAAAAAAGCCCTCTAAATAAGAGGGCAATATAATCAGCGATATCTTAAAAATCAGCTTAAAATCAATGGTCTAAAATTCCGCATTCTTCGGGAACCTGGGGAAAGGTATTACATCCCTTATATTTCCCATACCGGTAACAAATTGCACCATGCGCTCAAAACCTAAACCAAAACCTGCGTGCGGACAAGCCCCAAAGCGGCGGGTATCCAAATACCACCATAGTTCATCTTTTGGTATGCCCATTTCGTCCATACGTTGTTCAAGCTTATCCAAACGCTCTTCACGCTGTGATCCTCCTACCATTTCGCCAATGCCCGGAAACAAAATATCCATAGCACGCACAGTTTCGCGACCGCTGGCATCAGGTTCGTTCTGGCGCATATAGAAAGCCTTGATAGCTTTGGGGTAATCAGTCAGGATCACTGGCTTTTTAAAATGCTTTTCAACCAGGTAACGCTCATGTTCTGATTGCAGGTCCGTTCCCCAGCCTTCAATAGGGTAGGTGAATTTTTTCTTTTTATTCGGGGTCGATTCTTTCAGTATATCTATTGCTTCGGTATAAGTTAAACGTTGAAAATCATTGTCCAAACAAAACTGCAACTTCTCGGTCAGCGACATATCAGAGCGTTCCTGTTGAGGCTTTTGTTTTTCTTCTTCGGTCAAACGCTGGTTCAGGAACTCAATATCTTCGGCGTTGTTTTTCAGCACGTAGCCTATCAGGTATTTTAATAGCTCTTCGGCTAGGTTCATGTTATCTTCCAGGTCATAAAATGCCATTTCTGGCTCTATCATCCAAAACTCCGCCAGGTGGCGGGTAGTGTTGGAATTTTCGGCCCTGAAAGTTGGCCCGAAAGTATAAATATCGCTTAGGGCCATTGCACCCAACTCACCTTCCAATTGCCCGGAAACGGTGAGGTTAGTTGCCCTGCCAAAAAAATCTTGTTTAAAATCGATCTCTCCGTCTGTTTTAGGCGGATTTGCCAGGTCGAAATTGGTTACATGGAAAGTTTCGCCTGCACCCTCAGCATCAGATGCTGTAATAATGGGTGTATGCAGATAAACAAACCCGCGCTCCTGGAAAAAAGTATGCACTGCATACGACAAACTGTTACGCACACGGAAAACAGAACCAAAAGTATTAGTACGAAAACGCAAATGTGCCTTTTCACGCAAAAACTCTAATGTTTGTTTTTTGGGTTGTAATGGGTACTCTTCAGGGTCGCAGTCGCCTAATATTTCAATTTCTTTTGCAGTAATTTCTACTTTCTGTCCTTGTCCTAATGAAGCCACCAATTCGCCTGTAACGCTAATTGCGGCACCAAAAGTTATACGTTTAAGTAACCCGGGATCGGTGTTTTCAAAATCAACTACAATCTGAATATTATTATTAGTTGAACCATCATTCAAAGCAATAAACCTATTTTGACGGAAGGCGCGCACCCATCCTTTAACAGTTACCGATATATTGGTTTGTTCACTCTCCAATAATGCTTTGATCTTTGTCCGCTGGCTCATGTATAGTCGTTTTTAAAGCGGCAAAAATACAACTATTTATGCAAAGCCACATTGAATTTTCCTTCTAAAAAGCTAATGTCTTTATGGTTGTCGGTATTAGGATCAACAAATTTTACGTTAAAAGTGCCACTAATTGTATTGGAACCCTGATCGTAATTATCAATATTTAATGAGTTGTTAAATAAACTATCCAGTTTATAATTTGTAACCGGTGTCCCATGTCCGGCGGTAGTGCTAAAAGAAACCTGGCCAGAAACCAATTTGTAATTTCCTGCGCCGTTGTATTTGATTTGAAAACCTAAAACCTCCTGCAATGATGTAGAATTCACCCCAATGCCCTTTATGTTAATCGTATCATGCGCCATGGTGCCGTCGGGGTTTGCAAGCCATTGTACAGAGTCTTTTTGCGCAATTATATACATTTCGGACTGTGGAGGAGAGCAACATTTATCCGGATGGCATCCCTGGTTAAATAATCCAAAAGCTGCAAGTATGATGAAGGTAAGTTTTTTCATGCCAATTTGGTTTATAGTCATTAGGTTATTTCGCTGCAAACTAAAATTTAAAAATGGTAATCAAAAGCCGCAATTATATTTTTAGAGCAGATAAATAAAATTACCGGCTCATTATGGTAAAAAAATTGCCGTTTAAAAAGCTGATACCTGCCGGATTGGCTGGGTCAATAAATTTAATATTGAACGTTCCGGTTACCTTAACTTCGTCAGGGTTGGTTGTAGCAGGGTTATGCAGGATTTGATAGCCGGTAATATTTAACTCGTTATTAAATGTGGGGTCAATTTGATAGCTATTTGTTGTGCCGTTGGCGAAGGTGGCATAATAAACCTGGTTACCTACCAGTTTATAAGTCCCGTTGTTTGCATATAATAATTTAATATTCAGCGTATCAAGCTTGGTATAAGTTGTATTAAATGTTGCGCTTACTGCTGTAATGGCAAGGGAATCTACATTGCTTAGTGCGCCGGATACAAAAAATGGGCTCCAAAGCACTCCATTTTTTTGAGCTGTGATCTCCGCTGTTCTTTGCGCCACAACGCAGCACATTATAGGATCGCGTTTGCAGGCATAAATTGATGTGATAACGCCAAGAATAAGCCAGGTAAATTTTTTCATGTGAAGTCAGTTTAATAATATTACGTTGCATTAATAGACTTTGCTACAATTTGATAAAATTATGCGAATTGTAAAATCTGCCGGGCAATATTCAAATCCTATTTGCTTAAGTTTGCCAAAATGAATCCTAAAGCAAGCCTTATTATTGGTATTTTTTGTATATCCTTCTCACCAATATTTGTAAAGCTTGCTGTAGCGCCGCCTATTACGTCTGCTTTTTACCGCATTTTTTTGGCATGGCTGGTGCTTGCGCCTTATTGCATTTATAAAGGAAAACTAAAGATCGGTTACCAGGAACTGTTGATTGCCCTGTTGGGCGGAGTGATATTTGGTGCCGATATTGCTATTTGGAATTTATCTCTCCTAAAAATCAGCGCTACTATTTCTACACTTGTAGCCAACCTGGCGCCGGTTTGGGTTGGCCTGCTAAGCTTTTTGATCTTAAGAAAAAGATCGGGTGTTTTATTTTGGGCCGGAACCTGGATTGCCATATTGGGGATGATCATTTTAGTCGGTTATCAGCATATCCTGCACCTTCAATTTAATATAGGCCTGGTATATGCTTTAATTGCCAGCTTGCTGTATGCGCTCTACATCATGATCACTAAAGGGATTTTGAGAAAGATAAGTACCCTAACCTTTATGTTTTATAACATGCTTGGAGCAAGTGTGTTTTTACTGCTTATTTGTAGATATCAGGATAATGAAATGCTGCACTTTTCTACATCAACATGGTTATACTTGCTTGGAATGGGCATGATATGCCAGTTAGTGGGTTGGATCACCATAAATTACTCGCTCAATTACCTGGATGCAACCAAAGTTTCCATCGCCTTGCTCAGTCAAACTGTAATAGCGGGTTTTTGGGCAATGCTTTTCCTGAATGAAAGGCTTGAATTTAAGGAAATTGCTGGCAGCGTAATTGTATTGGCCGGCATAGCAGTTACATTTTTAAAAAGAAACCGAACGAATAAAATCATAAATTAACCAACCAAATTAAAGCGAATAGATGATTTGCTATACATTTGTATTTTAAGAAATGATAACCAAACCCACCATCGACCGTATTATGGAAGCCATCGACATTGTTGAGGTGGTGGGCGAATTTGTGCAGTTAAAAAAACGGGGCGCCAACTATGTTGGCTTGTCGCCATTTAGTAATGAGCGTACGCCTTCTTTCACTGTTTCGCCGGCAAAAGGTATTTTCAAAGACTTTTCATCAGGTAAAGGTGGCTCCGCAGTTACTTTTTTAATGGAGCTGGAAAAGTTCACCTATCCCGAAGCTTTAAAATGGCTGGCCAATAAATATAGCATCGAGGTTGAAGAAACCGTTGAATCCACTGAAAATAAGGAAGAGGAAAATCATCGCGAAAGCCTGATGATCGTTACCTCTTATGCTGCTAAATTTTTTCATGAAAGTTTGCTGGAAACAGATGAAGGCAAAAGTATCGGCTTAAGTTATTTTAAGGAACGTGGTTTCAGCAATGATACCATTAAGAAGTTTGAACTGGGTTATTCGCCCGATCAATGGGAGGCTTTTACAGGCCGGGCATTACAGGAAGGGTATCAACAGGAGTTTTTAGAAGAAAGCGGTCTTTCAGTTAAGCGTGATAACGGAACGCTTTATGACCGCTATCGTGGCCGGGTAATGTTCCCAATACATGGTTTTACTGGGAGGGTGATCGCTTTTGGAGGGCGAACGCTTAAAAGTGATAAGAATGTTCCGAAGTATGTTAATTCGCCCGAGTCAGAAATATACCATAAATCGAATGTGCTGTATGGCCTTTTCTTTGCTAAAAAGGCCATAAGGGACGAGGATAATTGCTACCTGGTTGAAGGCTATGCTGATGTTTTGTCGGTTCACCAGGCAGGTATTGAAAATGTGGTGGCATCGTCCGGAACCTCGTTGACGGTGGAGCAGATCAGGCTGATAGGGCGGTTTACTAAAAATATCACCATTCTATATGATGGTGATGCGGCGGGTATCAAGGCTTCACTAAGAGGTTTGGATATGATTTTGGAAGAGGGGCTGAATGTTAAAGTCGTGCTTTTTCCTGATGGGCATGACCCCGACTCTTACGTTCGTAGTGTAGGCACCAACGCGTTCAAAACCTATATCGATCAAAAACGGAAGGATTTTATCCTTTATAAAACTGATATCCTGCTTAAAGAAGCCGGCACCGATCCTATAAAGAGGGCGGATGTGATAAGGGAAGTGGTGGAAAGTATTGCCAAAATTCCTGATTCTATCAAAGCATCGGTATTTATTAAGGATTGCAGCCACTTATTGCAGATAGATGAGCGGGCATTACTTTCTGAATTGAATAAGATGCGGATGGCGAAAGCCAAAAAAGATTCGCAACAACAAATTTCAAGACCGGTTGCAGTTGATGACACCCTTCTTGAGGAGCCACAGTCAAAGGAAATAAAGGAAGATGCCAGCCAGGAAAGAGAAATTATCAGGTTGCTATTACTATATGGCAACAAGATGATCGATTGGGATGGTATTGCCAATACCTATATCGGCCCTTTTATGGTGGCTGAACTGGGGGATGTAGAGTTTGAACATCCGCCAAGTAAAAAACTCATAGAAATATATAGCAAAGAACTGGAGAACGGGTTGTTGCCGGAAGAACAATTTTTTATTCATTACCCCGATAAGGATATTGTTGATCTGTCCATTACTTTAATCGCAACCAAATACACACTTAGCGAAAACTGGTACGAGATGCACAAAATACTGGTGCCGGATGAACAGGTGAATATGAAGGCAACCATTTTGGGTGCGATATTTCATTTGAAAAAGCACAAGGTGGGTAAGATACTGGATAACCTGCGCGGTGAATTGCAGAAGGTAGAAAGCGAGGCTGATACCGAAATATTGCTTACGCAGTATATGCAGATGAAAAAAGTGGAAAAAAGCATTTCGGATTATTTAGGTTCGGTAATTATAAAATAATGGCCAAACACCTTGAGCTGGGTCGTAAAGGCGAAAATTTAGCAAAAAAATTCCTTGAGGATACGGGTTACGAAATATTAGATGAGAACTGGACGCATGGCAGGGCTGAAATTGACCTGGTGGCTTATAAAGACAGAGTGATTATATTTGCTGAAGTTAAAACCCGTACCGGCAATTGGTTTGGTGAGCCGGAAGATTTTGTGGATAATCGCAAACAAAAATTATTGGCCCGGGCTGCAGATGAATATATTTACCTGATGGATCACAAGGGGGAAGTGCGGTTTGATATTATATCTATTTTGTTTGATAAAAATGTTAATTATACACTAAAACATATTGAGGATGCCTTTTGGCCATCTTCCACATAACTTATGAAGATCAAGACCATTCTGCTTTTAGTATTAATAACCACACTTGCATATAGTTGTAAAAATAAAAATTTGGAGGCCTCGCTATCGCTAAGTCCCGAAGCGGGAACCAATTATAAACAAGGGCAGGAAGTAGCCGTAAAATTAAGTTATCCGGCGGACTTAAAACCTGATTCGATAGTATACCTGCTAGATTCAGTCAAAATTGCATCCAAAAAGGACTCATCAGTTTTTAGTCTCAAAACAGATACTATGGCTTTGGGGCCAAGGGGGGTAACGGCTAAATTTTACCATGATGGTAAAGTCTTGGATGCTTCAACCAATATTGTTTTGCTTGCACCTAAGGCACCAGAAGAATTGACTTATAAAGTTGAAAAAGTGTACCCGCATGATACCAGTTCCTACACCGAAGGCCTCGAATACCATGATGGCTATCTATATGAAAGCACTGGTAATAACGGGCATTCTGCTCTTAGGAAAGTAAAGCTTGAAACTGGTAAAGCTGTGCAGGAAGTGAAAATGGATAAGAAATATTTTGGGGAGGGCCTTACTATGATAGGCGATAAGATCATTCAACTCACTTATAAGGAAAAAACAGGTTTTGTATATGACAAAAACACGTTTAAAACCTTAAAAACTTTCCCATATAATGTTGGCCTTGAGGGCTGGGGTTTGTGTAATGATGGTAACAAACTATACACTGATGACAGTACCAACAGGATATGGTTTTTAGATAAGAATGATTATCATGGAATAGGTTTTATTGATGTTTATGATGATAAGGAAGCTATGCAGGAGGTAAACGAATTGGAGTATATTGATGGTAAACTATACTCTAATGTTTACACGCAGGATACCATTTTAGTGATCAATCCCAAAACAGGGGCGGTAATGCAAAGGGTGGATATGAAAAACCTGTGGCCGATGAAGGATCGTCCGGCTGATTTTGACAATGCCCAGAATGTACTGAACGGCATAGCCTGGGACGAAAAGGGCAAACGCCTGTTTGTTACCGGCAAAAAATGGCCGCACGTGTACCAGGTGAAGTTTGTGAAAAAATAAATCCCCACCTAAATCCCTTTTTATAGAAGGGAATTTAGGTGGGGATAATTTCTAATAACCCTCCTTTGAAAAGGGCTTTAGCCCAATATTTATCTCCAGCTTTTATATTGATTGATCAACCCGTTGGTTGATGAATCATGGCTGCTAACTTCGTCGTCATTTCTCAATTCAGGAAGTATTTTTCCGGCTAATTGCTTGCCCAGTTCAACACCCCATTGGTCAAAGCTGTAGATGTTCCAAATAATGCCCTGTACGAATATTTTATGCTCATACATGGCGATCAGCGAACCTAAGGTGCGGGGAGTTATTTTTTTAACCAGTATAGAATTAGTTGGACGGTTACCATCGAATTCTTTAAATGGGGCCAGCTTTTCTATTTCTTCATCAGATTTACCGGATGCTTTTAATTCAGTAACAACCTCTTCCCTGGTTTTGCCATTCATTAAAGCCTCCGTTTGTGCAAAAAAGTTTGACAACAGCATGGGATGGTGTTCGTTAAGCGGGTTATGCGATTGTGCCGGGGCTATAAAATCGCAGGGGATAAGTTTGGTGCCCTGATGTATCAGTTGATAAAAGGCATGTTGCCCATTAGTGCCGGGTTCGCCCCAAATGATAGGGCCTGTAGAATAGTCAACTGCCTGGCCGTTACGGTCTACATGCTTGCCATTGCTTTCCATGTCACCTTGCTGAAAATAAGCGGCAAAGCGGTGCATGTACTGGTCGTATGGTAGAATGGCATTGGTTTCGGCCTCAAAAAAATTATTATACCATATACCTACCAGCGCCAGTATTACCGGGATGTTTTGTTCCAGCTCGGTATTTTTAAAGTGCTGGTCCATTTGGTGGGCACCTGTTAAAAGTTCGGTAAAGTTTTCGAACCCGATGCTGAGTACAATAGATAAACCGATAGCGCTCCATAAGGAATAGCGACCCCCAACCCAATCCCAAAATTCAAACATGTTTTTAGTGTCGATACCAAATTTTGCTACCCCTTCTGAATTAGTTGACAAGGCAGCAAAGTGTTTCGCAATATCTTTTTCGGTAGCGCCACCAGCTATAGACCAATCACGAGCACTATGGGCATTGGCCATAGTTTCTTGTGTGGTAAAAGTTTTGGACGCTATCAGGAATAAAGTGGTTTCCGGGTTTAACGGTTTTAGTGTTTCTACTATATGAGTTGCATCAACATTAGAAACAAAATGGAGGTTCAAATGATTTTTGTATGACTTCAGAGCCTCGGTAACCATAACAGGGCCCAGATCTGAGCCACCAATGCCAATATTCACTACGTCGGTAATTGCCTTGCCTGTGAACCCTTTCCATTCGCCTGAGATGATCGCCTCGCTAAAAGTTTTCATTTGCTCCAATACCTTGTTCACATCGGGCATCACATCTTTACCATCAACATAAATTGGACTATTGCTTCTATTACGCAGCGCAATATGTAACACAGGACGCCCCTCTGTAACGTTGATCTTTTCGCCTGAAAACATGGATTCGGCTGCATCTTTTACCCTACACTCTTTTGCCAGTTGTATCAATAAAGCAACGGTCTCATCGTCGATGCGGTTTTTAGAGTAGTCAACAAGGATATCATTGAATTGTATCGAAAACTTATTAAAACGTTGATTGTCAGCCTTGAAAAAATCTTTCAAGTTTTTTGAGGTGATATCAATAAAATGGTCGGCTAAATATTTATAAGCCTGCGAGGTAGTAAAATCAATTTTTGGCAGCATAATTGAATAGTTTGATACAAAAATAGAATTAAATAATCAGGTGCCGATAAAAACTAAAATTAGTGTGATTAATGTGACGAAAACACCCGCTGATTTGTGTTAATAATACACAGGTATTTAATGTTAAAATAACACCTCACCCATAGTGTTTGTTTTACACTAAAAAATTATTGAATTATTAAATTATTGTGACAATTGTTTTGAATATTAAAAATATTAAATAGTACATTTGTCTATATGATAAATAAATGTATTGTTTATCATCAATTTGTTAATCCGCTTAAAAGTATTTTTTTATGTTTGAAAAACTCTTTTTGCTTGTAAAAAATAACGCCGGGAAGGCTGTTATGGAAAATCCGGAAATACCTGAGAAATACCGTGAATCGGTTATTAATGAGGCATCCAGTTCTATTATTGAGGTTTTAAAAGGCCAGATGGAAGCCGGAAAATTGAAGGATTTGGTGAAGTTTTTCCAATTTCCGGAGATTTACAATAATTCGCTAATTACAAGCGTAGTAAACAAATTTGCCAATAAGCTGAATAAGTTTTATGGCATAGGCCCTGCATCAGCCTTAGTTACAGCAAATTCACTGATACCGCCTGTTATGTATGAGTTGATCAAACAATCACAGAGTGAGCAGAAAAATGAATTTACTTTAAGTTCTTTTTTATCTAAAATTAATGGCAATCGTGCCGACTTGAGCGGTCTGGTGAATCAAATGATGATTGCTTAAAAGATCTACTACCTATAAAAACAAGTTCAGAGGGGCTGTAAATTAATTTTACAACCCCTTTGGCATTTAGCCTCAACCCAATCTTCAATAATGAAGAGGGACTTCAATATCAATCATTGTTAGATTAATATCTGTACATCTGAAATGTGCACATTAAAATTTATATTTGCCGCATGACTAAAGAACAGATCCAGGATTTGAGGGATAGAACAGCTTCCCTGAGGAGGCATCTTTGACATCGATAAAAAACTCGATGCCCTGCAAATAGAACAGGAAATAACTATTGGCCCCAGTTTCTGGGATCAACCTAAAGAAGCCGAAAAAGTACTGGCTTCGATAAAGCTTAAAAAGGTTTGGACAGACGCTTTTGAAAAAGTGGTGACAGTGGTTGAAGATACCGGCGTGGTATTTGAATTTTACCAGGCGGGCGATGCTACCGAGGCAGAAATGCAAGAACAATTTAATGCTGCTACTAAAGCAGTAGAAGAATTGGAATTTAAAAATATGCTTTCGGCGGATGAAGATCAGTTTAACGCGGTATTGCAAATAACTGCTGGTGCAGGCGGTACCGAAAGCTGCGACTGGGCTGGCATGCTGATGCGGATGTACATTATGTGGGCTGAAAAGAACGGGCATAAAGTAACCGAACAAGATTTCCAGGAAGGGGATGTAGCGGGAGTTAAAACGGTTACCCTGCAAATTGAGGGCGACTTTGCTTATGGCTATTTAAAAGGCGAAAACGGCGTGCACCGGTTGGTGAGAATATCTCCTTTTGATTCAAATGCCAAGCGCCATACCTCGTTTGCTTCGGTATATGTTTATCCTTTAGTGGATGATACGATCGAAATAGATATTAATCCGGCCGATATTGAGTTTGAAACTTTCCGTTCGGGCGGCGCGGGTGGTCAAAACGTGAACAAGGTAGAAACAGCTGTGCGTTTATACCATAAGCCATCCGGCATCATTATAAAAAACCAGGAATCGCGCTCGCAATTGCAGAATAAGGATAATGCGATCAGGCTGTTGAAATCGCAGTTGTATGAGGTGGAAATGCGAAAACGCCAGGAAACCAGCAATGCCATTGAAGGTAATAAGAAGAAAATTGAATGGGGATCACAGATCAGGAACTATGTGCTGCATCCCTATAAATTAGTAAAGGATTTGCGTACCGATCATGAAACATCAAATGCCAACGCGGTATTAGATGGCGATTTGGACGAATTTTTAAAGGCCTATCTGATGGAATTTGGCGGGCCAAAAAGTTAATTCTATCTTTAAATTATGTACATACGAATAGCATCCTTATTGATAATGGCATTAGTTTCACAAACACTTTTTGCTCAACAGCAAAAGCCCGTTCTTTTATATCCTAATGGTGTGCCTAATTCAAAAAAGGCACCCGCAGCCTATGTTGAAAAGCGGGAAGGCGATATCATAAGTTTGGTTACCGATCCAACTATTACACCCTACCTGTCGGCCAAAGGGAAAGCTACAGGTGCGGCTATTATTATATTTCCGGGTGGTAGCTATATCAACCTGGCCATGGGACACGAAGGCGCTGCCATTGCGCAGGAATTCAATAAAATAGGTGTTGCAGCCTTTGTAGTAAAATACCGTTTGCCCAATGATGACATTATGGTTGATAAAACTATCGGCCCGCTCCAGGATGCAGAAAGAGCTATACAGATAGTAAGGCAACGGGCTGTTGAATGGGGCGTAAACCCATCTAAAGTTGGAATTATAGGATTTTCGGCTGGTGGTCATTTGGCTTCAACGCTTGACACACATTTTGATAAAGTAGTAATTGAAAATAAGGACAATATCAACCTGCGACCAGATTTTGCTATGTTGATTTATCCGGTGGTAAGCTTTGGCCCGTTTGCCCATGCCTACTCACGCGAAAATTTAATTGGCAAAAATCCCTCGTCTGAAACTTTAGCGCTTTACTCCAATGAAAAGCAGGTAACTGCTAATACACCGCCAACATTTTTGGTGCACGCCGAGGATGATGATGTGGTACCTGTACAAAACTCGCTGCTGTTTTATGATGCGTTAGTGAAAAACAAGGTTAAAGCAGAAATACACATTTTTCAGGAAGGCGGTCATGGTTTTGGATTGAATAACTCTAAAAGCATTAATCATTGGTTTGATTGGGCTGCCAATTGGCTGAATGAAAATGGGTTTTAAACAGCCCGGACCCCTCTAAATCTCCCCCCGGTAGTGGAGGCTTTTTTATTTCTTCCCGGATTGGCCTTGTGTGACGGTAGTCCTCCCAACAGGAGAGGATTTAGGAGAAGCTGCTGCCTATTCCAATATATCCAGCAGCTCATTCAACTCCGCCACTTTTTCTGCAGATCCCAGATTTTCATAAGCGCTGATCAAATTTCGCAATACCCGTTTTATAATGTCAGCATTTGAACATGGTTCGTAAAATTGTTTTTCGGCTTTCAGGTTCAGTTGTTTTAAAAACATATCTACATCTCTGCGCCCAAATATCAATCCCCTGTTAAATGCATTAATATAGAAGAGTATTCCACCATCAAACTCGCTCTCCACTGTTTCATCCACATAAGCTAAAATAAAATGTTGTGGCAGGTTTACGCCATACACAGGTATGTCCAGCTTTTGGGCTACTATAGAATAAATAATAGCGAGCGAAACCTGGTTGCCTTTTTTTGTTTCAAGTACCTGGTTAAGGAAACTGTTTTGCGGGTCCTGGTGGTTAGAGGTATTACCGCTAAATCCATGGATATTATAAAATACATGGTTAATCAATTTAATTTGCTCGGCAGGGCTGGCATCATAGATCATTTGCAGCCATATATCCCGTTTAATAGCTTCGATCTGGTTGATCATTTTCTGCTCGTCAAGATCTGGATATTGGTATTTATTAATGGTAAGCACGCCGTGCAACAGATCAAATGAACCTCCGTGGTACCATAGTTTCAGTTCCTCCTTTACTATACCGAATTGTATCTCATGAACCAGGTTGGCAATTCGTTCCTGTTGAATAGGGTCAAACGCCTGTTCCCAGGCCGATTCCAGGTATTCTATTGCCTCGCTCCCATAGGAGATAAGCTTATCATGTATGTGCTCAAATATTTCATTGTCCGGATCATCGAGCAGCCGTATTAATGAATGTATTTCTATAGGGTCTATCATGTTTGTATTAATGCTAAAATACTAAACCTTTGCATAATTTTACAGCCATGTTAAATTTAAGATTCGCGAAGGATTATCTGCTGCATCGTCTGCTGGGAAAAAGCAGGCATGGATTACATTCACCTTTCGTTTACAGGCTTGTTGATAAGGTAATTTACGATTTTAGCGCAAAAAAAGTATACAACGAGATTGAAAATATCCGTATTCAATTACTTTCTGACGATCGGATGATAACAGTTACCGATCTGGGTGCAGGTTCGCATTTAAATAACAACCGGCAAAAGAGAGTAAGCGATATAGCACGCAATGCTCTTAAGCTCCCCAAATTGGCCCAATTGCTTTATCGGCTTGTTAGCGATCTGCAGCCTCTAAACATGATAGAATTAGGCACATGCCTGGGCACTACCAGTCTATATCTAAAAAAAGCTGCCCCCAATGCGCAACTATTTACACTTGAAGGTTGTCCTGAAACGGCAGGAATTGCTTCCAATGGTTTTAAAAATGCCGGTATCGAAGATATTAAACTGATAACTGGCAATTTTGACGATACGTTGCCCGGTGTGATCAACGGACTTGATCAACTTGATTTTGTTTTTGTAGATGGCAATCATCAAAAAGATGCTACCCTAAAATATTTTGAATGGTGCCTGCCCAAAGTGCATGAAAATACGTTGCTGATCTTCGATGATATTTATTGGAGCGAGGGTATGAAAGAGGCCTGGGCCGAGATTAAAGCCAATCCGCAGATTACCGTTACTATTGACCTTTTCTGGATAGGGTTGGTCTATTTTAAGAGGGGACAGGTGAAAGAGGATTTTGTAGTTCGATTTTAGGGATGTGCAGATGTGTTAATGAATTAACCTAATATTAATTAAATGAATAGAGCCGTTAAAATCATCAGTATTATAGTGGGAATTGTCCTTATAGGATTTGTTGGCAGGTGTATTTATATGGTATTGTGTATTAGTTGTACAACCCCCTCTATCAAAACATATGATTACAATGGTAGTATGGATCAATTCGAGAATAACCTTAAAAATTTCACTAATTCAAATTTAAATTTGACTTATAAAGTTTCCCGTCGTGGCCCGGGTGCCTACGATGCAAGAGATATAATAGCATTAAATAAAACTCAATCAGGTTTAATGCGATATGAGTTAGTTGTTTATAAATTCAACGAAACTACCAAGTTAGATATTGATTGCATTTATGATGAAACTCGTAACGTTGGCGGTTGTAATACAGAAGATAAAATTGGTAAGGAGCTTTTTGAAAGATTTAAGAGCGATTTTTTACTTCGATTTGAAAAGGGTCAACATATCACGTTAGAGCCTAATTTTTTCAACTTTTAAAATTTGCACATTCATAATCTGTACATTAAAATGCTTGCCCCAACCCAACATAAAAGCCGCTTTCCCTGGGTTCGCCTAAAGGTTTCTGACCAATTCCATAATCTGCACGGATGCTTAATCCTTTTTCGGTATCAAAAAAGTAGCGTAAACCGCCGCCATAGTTAGGTTTTAAGGTATGGAAGCTGAAACCTGAGTGTGCCACTTCGCCGGTGCCGGCAAATCCTACTATCCCAAGCCTGTCATTAATACGGTAACGTAATTCTGTTTGGCCGGCTATGAAATTCCGGTCGCGATACCGGCCATTGTAGTAGCCCCGCATTAATTCGTCACTTCCTAAAGCCGGAAGCAGGTAGAATGGCGAGCGTCCGCCGGTAAGGCTCTGTTCTTGTATATCCAGACCTAATACCAGCCTT
>JAQBOK010000273.1 GCA_028288085.1 Mucilaginibacter sp. | reverse complement strand
TAAGTTCCGTTTAAGGTTAGATGCATCTAATATAACAACCACAAGGTCGGGCCGCAAAGGATTCGCCTTATCGGCTAAAACTGAAAATACAATGGATTCGTCCCTGCTTTTAGGATATAAACTATAGGTGCCCGGAAGGTCAATGATCTGGGCCTGCCGGCTATCAGGAAGGGTACAAAAGCCGGTTTTTTTATCAACTGTAACACCCGGAAAATTTCCTATTTTTTGATTGAGACCGGTAAGAACATTAAAGAGCGTTGATTTACCGGTATTTGGATTTCCTACAAGCGCTACTTTTATATCAGCTTTCAATATTAAAAAACTACTGCAAAATAATGGTTGATGCTTCTCGTTTGCGTAAGCTTAGCTGGTAGCCGGAAACATGTATAGCAATTGGATCTCCAAGCGGAGCTATACGCGAAACAGTGATCGCTTCACCCGGTAAACAACCCATTTCCATCAACTTTACTGACATTTCAAGATCAGTAAATTCCTTAACTATCCCTGTTTCTCCTACTAAAAGTTGCGAAAGTCTCATATGGTATCTTTAAACAAAACAAATGTAAACCTTATTTAAATTAAATCCAAATAAGAACAAGCGATCTGCATCACTATTTGGATATGAAAAAGTGATTTATATCACTATTTTACTTTGCCTTGAAATATCTTATACGTATTGGGTAGTATTTGTGATTTCTTTACCGTGCGTGTTTTTTCCAAAGTGCGGACAGCCACAGTCTTTTTTGAATATGCCGCAGGACGAAAGGCCTGCAATCAAGATCAATAAAATGATGAATCTGGTTTTCTTCATGGTTAATTGCCCTTAACAACTGTTAATGATTTATACGACATAAACTTGGTGTTTTGTTGCCTTATTATCCCAATGGAAAAGAAATTTCATTGTAAAATAAAAAGACCCACAAAATAGCGGGCCTTATATTTTAAAAATGCTGTCAGTTTAAGCTCCTATCAATGTTTGATAAGCCCCGGCTGATAAAAGTTCATCTACTTCCGAAGCATCCTTTATACTGATCTTCACCATCCATCCTTCACCATAAGGGTCGGTATTTACCAATTCTGGTTGGCTGTCAAGGGCAGGATTAACTTCGGTAACACTTCCTGTAAGAGGCATAAACAGGTCTGAAACTGTTTTTACAGCTTCAACCGTTCCAAAAACTTCTTCCTTAGGCACTTCTTTTCCTTTAGAAGTAATATCTACATAAACAATATCACCCAACTCCCTTTGTGCAAATTCAGTAATACCTATATAGGCTTCATTACCTTCAACTCTTATCCACTCGTGGTCTTTGGTGTATTTTAATTCAGCGGGGAAATTCATATTGATCGTGTTTTTTGTGGCTCAAAAATAATAAAACTTTGGATAACATATCTTAAATAACTTTCTGAAGAATAGGTAAAAAAAACTTAAATAAATATTATTTGTTAGTTGGAAATAAAACAATAAATAATATTACTATGAAAAAGTTAAGTTCAATTATCATGATCGCCCTGGCTGCGTTAGCTTTCCAGGCTTGTAAAAATAAGGCGAAGGACAGTACCGCCAGCGCCGACAGTGTTAATACGGTAAAAGACACCTCAGCCAATGCCGCAGCAACAGGTGGGATAGCTGTGGATAAGGATGATGCAAAATTTGTGGTTACTGCGGCTAATGATGGTATGGCCGAAGTGAATGCAGGTAACCTGGCACAACAAAAAGCGACTAATCTGCGCATAAAAAGCTTTGCCTCTATGATGGTTGCCGACCATACTAAAGCTGGGGATGAACTGGCAGCGATAGCAAAAAGCAAAAACATTACCTTACCTGCAGCACCAAATGCCGACGCGCAAAAAATGGCAGCGGACCTTGGCAGCAAATCAGGCAAGGATTTTGACAAAGCCTATGTAGACGGAATGGTTGACGGGCATAAAAATGCTGTAAAACTATTTACAGATGCTTCAAATAACTGCAAAGATGCCGACCTGAAAGCTTTTGCTACTAAAACATTACCTACATTAAAAATGCACCTGGATTCTATAATGGCTATTAAGGCCAGCATGAAATAAGAAGGGGTTACTAATTGTTGCCAAGGGGTTAAGCACTATTTGCTTGGCCCCTTTTGTTTTAATTATTGTTTAAGCTTGATTAAAACGATATTTTAGGGGCTCAATTTAGTTCATGAAAAAAATTTACATCTTTCTTATTTTTCTTGTCGGCTCCTTCCAGGTAGTTAAAGCACAAAAAAGCAGTGATATAGAGTCGAGAACCAAGGGCTTAACCAAATATTCCGGCTACTTTAATTTTTATTGGAACGAGAAAACCGGGCAGATACTATTAGAGGTGAATAGGTTGAATGACGAGTTTTTATATGTGAACTCCCTGCCTGCCGGTGTTGGTTCAAATGACCTGGGACTTGACAGGGGACAGATAGGGGATAGCCGTATTGTAAAATTTGTTAAGATAGGCGATAAGGTTTTACTGGTGCAGCCTAATTATAATTATAGGGCAGTGAGCAATAATGCCGATGAGCGTAAATCTGTAGAAGAGGCATTTGCGCAATCTGTTATTTGGGGTTTTAAGGCCGAGGCGCAAGATAGTGGCAAAGTATTGATAGACCTCACTCATTTTTTGCTTCGCGACAGTCATCAAATTGCCCGCAAACTGGAGAACAGCGACCAGGGAAATTATCATGCTGATGAAAGCCGCTCGGCTATCTATTTACCCAGTACCAAAAGCTTTCCTGATAACTCGGAGTTTGAGGCTATGATTACTTTAGCCGGGACAGGCATAGGCACCGAGATCAGATCAGTTACGCCTGATGTTAACTATGTTACAGTAAGAATGCACCACTCCTTTATTAAACTTCCTGATAATAATTACAAGCTGAGGAAGTTTGACCCACGGTCGGGCTTTTACGATAATGAATACATGGACTACGCAACACCCATTGATCAGCCTATTATGAAAAGGTTTCTCACCCGCCACCGGCTGCAAAAGAAAGACCCATCGGCAGCAATGAGCGAAGCTGTTAAACCAATAATTTACTACGTTGATCGGGGCGCGCCAGAACCGGTGCGCACCGCTTTGCTGGAAGGGGCGTCCTGGTGGAATAAAGCTTTTGAGGCTGCCGGTTATAAAAATGCTTTCCAGGTAAAATTACTGCCCGAAGATGCCGACCCAATGGACATCAGATATAATATTATCCAATGGATACACCGCTCAAGCCGGGGATGGTCTTACGGATCTTCTATTAATGACCCGCGCACGGGCGAGATAATCAAAGGAGAAGTATCCCTGGGCTCATTGCGAGACAGGCAGGATTTTTTAATTGCCGAAGGATTGGTGCAGCCTTATGAGGACGGTAAACCGGTGAGTGATCAAATGATGAAGCTGGCCCTTGCCCGTTTACACCAATTAGCTGCACACGAGGTGGGGCATACATTGGGCTTGCAGCATAACTTTACTGCCAGTGTAAATAACAGG
>JAQBOK010000210.1 GCA_028288085.1 Mucilaginibacter sp. | reverse complement strand
CTCCGGTGCTCCAGGAGGGCCGAGCAATATCCGCATAAGAGGTATCACTTCCGTAGGAAACACAGATCCGTTGGTAATTATAGACGGCACACCAGGCAGCCTGCATGATTTGAATGTAAATGATATTCAATCCATACAGGTATTGAAAGATGCCGGTTCGGCAGCTATCTACGGGATCAGGGGCTCTAATGGTGTTGTTATTGTTACTACTAAAAAAGGGAAGAACGGGCCACCTGTGGTTAATTATGATTTTTACTACGGAACGCAGCGCCCTAATGCCAAAGGTTGGGATTTAGCTAACCCGACTGACGCAGCAAATGCTATTTTTCAAGAATATACCAACGATGGGCTCCAGCCGCTAACTAAACAATATGGCAGCGGAACCACGCCGGTTATTCCTGATTATATTACACCTACAGCCGGCAAGAATGGCGATCCCCTTACGGCCCCATCAACTTACCAGCTTTATTCAAACCAGATCACAAAAGCCAATAAAGCAGGTACGGATTGGTTCCATGCTATATTTAAGCCCGCAACGTTACAAAGCCATAGCCTGTCGGTAAGCGGCGCTACCGATAAATCAAATTACCTGGTATCACTCGGTTATCTAGATCAGCAAGGTACATTGATAGAAACCTACTTAAAACGTTACTCGTTACGTGTAAATACCGACTTTAAACTGAAGGACCATATCCACATTGGTGAAAATCTTTACACTTTCTATAAACAAAACCCCGGTTATACTAACATTCCTGGGGTAAACAGCACTAATGCTATTAATGCTTCCTTTCGTGAGCCAACTATAATTCCTGTATATGATATCATGGGGAATTTTGCAGGTTCGGGTTCACAAAGTTTAGGAAATGCCCCTAACCCGGTGGCGATTCAGGAGCGTACAAAAAACTATAAAAACAACGATTACCAGATTACCGGAAATGTGTATGCAGAGGTAGATTTTTTAAAACATTTCACTGCCCGTAGCAGCTTTGGTGGAACGTTGGATTATTTATACAGCAATGCCTTTGTATTTACGGCCTATGAAAATGCTGAAAACAGCACCAATCCTAATAGTTATATCGAAAACTATGGCTACAACAACAGCTGGACATGGACAAATACGTTAAAATATGTCAATTCATTCGGGAAGCATAACCTGAGTGTTTTGGTTGGAACCGAAGCTATTAATAACCAGGGGAATGGCACCACCGTTTCCCGCGGTAATTATTACATCACCGACCCTAATAATCTGACCGTAGATCCAAACTTATGGACCATTAACTTTGGGGAATCCGGCACTCAAACCAACGCCAACCTGGTTAATTCAAACGGTCAGCAAACGCCATATCAACTGGCGCTTTATTCACAGTTCAGCCGTCTCGACTATAATTATGACGGAAAATATCTTTTAAGTGGCACGCTCCGCCGTGATGGAGCCTCTGTTTTTTCGACAAATAATCGCTACGGCCTTTTTCCTTCGGTAACAGCAGGCTGGCGACTTTCGAGTGAGAATTTTATGAAAAATATTACCTGGATAAATGATTTAAAACTGCGCGGCGGTTGGGGTAAACTGGGCTCCATCAGTAATATCAATTCAACCAACGCTTTTACGCTTTACGGGCAGGGAGCCGTATTGTCTTATTACGACATTAACGGAACCAGCAATAGTTCGCAACAGGGTTTATATGTTAGCCAGTTTGGTAACCCAAACACCACTTGGGAAGAAGACGTTATAACTAATATAGGCATTGACGCGACATTATTTAATAAGGTTGATTTTTCGGTCGAGTTATATAAAAAATCCATCAATGGGCTTTTATTTCCTGCCGCACTACCCTCTACGGCTGGTGGAGCATCAGCACCTTTCATAAATTCAGGTAATATTCAAAATAAGGGTATTGATGCATCTATCACCTACCATGCTGCTTTTAACAATGACTTAAAAGTGGATTTTACCGGAAATTTTACAACTTATGACAATAAAGTAGTTAGCCTGCCGCCCGGAACCTCCTATATTGATGTTGGCTCAGGTTCTACAACTTATTCAAGATTGGAACCAGGACACCCGGTTGGTGCATTTTTTGGCTACAAGGTACAGGGGATTTTCCAAAGTGCCGCCGAAGTTGCCGGCGCCGCAAAACAGGATGCCGCAGCCCCCGGAAGGTTCAGGTACGAGGATGTAGATCATAATGGCGTAATTAATGACAAGGACCGGACTTTTTTTGGCAATCCTAACCCCAAATTCACTACAGGATTAAATATAGGTGCCACTTACAAAAATTTCGATTTTCTAATATTCTTATATGCTTCCGTAGGTAATGATGTATTAAATATTGTTAAAGCGTCCACCGATTTTCCGCAGCAATTTGATGTTGCAATCAGCAAAAATGCTGTATTCAACTCTTGGACACCCGATCGCCCGAATGCTACTGTGCCTATGCTCGAGCGTTCAGCAAATTTCAGCAATACAGCTTTCTCGTCTTACTATGACGAAAACGGCTCTTATCTGCGATGCAAAACAATACTATTCGGTTATACTATCCCGAATCTACAGCTTAAAAGAATAGGGTTGTCAAAACTGAGGTTTTTTTTACAGGGTACCAACCTGTTCACTATCACAAAATACTCGGGGCTTGATCCTGAACTGACCGGAAGCACAACCTCTAGTACATTATTTGGAATAGATGGCGGCTCTTATCCGGCAAATCAAAAAACCTACACAGTTGGGGTTAATGCTTCATTTTAGTAACGATTAATCAATATTAAATTATATATATATGAAAACAAAATACAGAATTATAGTACCGCTAATCCTTATAGGGTTTACGCTGTTTTTTGCCTGTAAAAAGAGTTTCCTTGATAAACAGCCGTTAGGTTCGTTAGGCCAAACTAATGTTGCCAACTTAACCGGTGTACAAGGCACGCTGATTGGCGCCTATTCTGATCTGGATGGCGAAATCGGACTGTCTACCTCAACAGGCTATGCATATGGTAGTTCGGGTTCAAATTGGGTATATGGCAGCGTTTGTGCCGATGACTCCTATAAAGGTTCAACCCCGACAGATCAGCCTGATATGGTTCTTTTAGAAACATGGTCATTATCCTCGGCGAGCACCAGTTATATGCAGCAAAAATGGACAATGCTATATGACGGTATACAACGCAGTAATGAAGTATTACGTTTACTGGCAAAAGCTACAGATATATCTGCCGGCGACGCTAAGACGATCTCCGGCGAAGCGCATTTTTTACGGGCATTTTATCATTTTGACGGTAAAAAGATGTTCAACAACTTCCCCTATGTCGACGAAACAATAAACATCACCAATAACAATTTAAATGTTCCTAATATTGATAAATCCGGCAAATTCATTGATATATGGCCTAAAATTGAAGCCGATCTTCAATCCGCAGTCAGCAATTTGCCCGCAACCCAGCCGCAGCGTGGAAGAGCCAATAAATGGGCGGCAATTGCATTTCTTGCAAAAGTATATATGGCTGAACATAAATATTCGGATGCTAAACCATTATTAGATCAGCTTATTTCCAGCGGGGTTACAGCCGGAGGCCAAAAATATGCGCTGGTTAATTTTGAGGATAATTTTAATGCAGCCACTAAAAATAGCGCAGAGTCTGTATTTGCGTACCAGTCTTCGGTAAATGACGGCTCTCAATTAAATGGCAACTACGGAGATGTCTTGAATTTTCCGAACGGGCCTGGCGCGCCGGGCGGCTGCTGCGGTTTTGACAACCCAGCCTTTAATCTCGCCAATGCCTTTAAAACGGATGCCAATGGCTTGCCATTACTCGATAGCTGGAACAGCGGGGCCGTTGTAAGTGATTCCACAAATTTATATATCGGAACACTTGACCCAAGGATTGACTGGACGATGGGCAGGCCGGGACTGCCTTATTTTGACTGGGGACCCGACAGTAAGCAGTGGGTTCGCGACCCTGCGACCAATGGTGTTTTTAGTCCTAAAAAGAATGTATATGCCAAAAGCCAGGTTGGTACTTATTCTTCAACCGAAACGGGCTTTTGGGGCGCTACAAGCATAGATGCAAATAATGTTAATTTTATAAGGTTTGCCGACATAATATTATGGGATGCAGAATGTGAAATAGAAATAGGCAGCCTGCAAAACGCGCAGCAATATGTAAACCAAATAAGGGCACGGGCGGCTGACCCTTCAGGTTGGGTGTATGCCAATTCTACATACAATGCGGCGAATTCCAGGTACACACCGCAAACCAAGCCTGCCGATAACTATAAAATTGGTTTATATCCCGCAGGTACATTTTTGGCTAACGGACAGGACTATGCGCGCAAGGCCGTCAGATTTGAACGCCGGCTCGAACTGGCTATGGAAGGGCAACGTTTCTTTGACCTTCAAAGGTGGGACAATGGAACAGGATATATGTCGCAGGTGCTGAATACTTATCAGCAGGTTGAAAAAACCAGGCATTCATTTTACTTCACTAATCCCACCGCTATATTTACTAAGGGGATAAATGAATATTTTCCGATACCACAAAAACAAATTGATGTAGAGAATTCAACAGGCGAAACCAATTTGAAACAAAACCCGGGATATAATTAACGATACCCGGCATCCAAACAAAAATGGGATTTCCTGATTTGCAGGAAATCCCATTTTTGTTTAAATATTTTTCAATAAAAAATATGTGCTATTGATTAATAATAACGGCCTATATACTTGTCATCAACGATAAGCTTTTTTAGCTCCCCGGGGTCAATTATCCCTTCTTTGGCGTACGCAATCTTACCACCGGGTTCAATCAGTAAAGTATATGGAAGTGCGCCTTGCCACTTGGGGTCAATAGCATTAATCAGTTTATATTTGTCGTCGGTGTTAAAAATGTAGTTGGTGGTTGAAGCCTGTGCCTGCTGTAAAAACTTCAATGCTTTATTCATTTTAGCCGGGTCATCAGCGCTTATGGTAATCATCTCAAAATCCCTGCGCCGGTACATCCGGTTAATGTTGATAAACTCCGGAAACTCTGTTGTGCAAGGCCCGCACCATGTTGCCCAAACATTTATAAGTCG
>JAQBOK010000336.1 GCA_028288085.1 Mucilaginibacter sp. | reverse complement strand
GAGGATCTTCCCGTGGTTGATAAAACCTTATTGGAGAAACAAACTAAACCGAAGCCACTTTTTAACGAGGCAACCCTGCTTAAAGCGCTGGAAACAGCAGGTAAAGAGATAGATGATGACGAACTGCGGTATGCCATGAAAGATAGCGGGTTGGGTACACCGGCAACCCGTGCGGCTATTATTGAAACGCTGATCAAGCGGGATTACATCCTGCGCGAGAAAAAGAACCTGCTGCCAACAGCAACCGGGTTAGCAGTTTACAATGTGGTTAAAGAATATAAGATAGCCCAACCAGAACTGACCGGAAACTGGGAGAAACGCCTGGAAGAAATACGTTCCGGCGCTTCGGTTACTGTTTTCCAGGATGAAATAAAAGCTTATACCAAAACCATCACCCAGGAGCTACTCAGGGCAGGAGCGGCTATGGTTATTAAACCCAGAGAAACCATTCCATTAAAGTAATTAATATTAGTGCTCCCAGATGCTCTGATAGCCACCTATCCTCTCTGCATAGTTGATTAGTTCCGCATAAAACGGCAGTCGGCTAAGGGTTGAACTGTCACCGATGATAACCAGCTTTTTTCGCGCCCTGGTCATGGCCACGTTCATACGGCTGATATCAGCAAGAAATCCAATTGAACCTTCTGCATTACTCCTAGTTAAACTGATAAGTACAATGTCACGCTCCTGCCCCTGGAAACTATCAATGGTATTAACTGAAATATAATCCGCATGTGGGTGTAAACGGGGGGTATGAAGTAATTGTTCTTTCAATAAACGGATCTGTTCGCGATAGGGTGATATTACTGCTATTGTTGGAAAATCAGTTAAGGTATAATGTCCTTCAATGGTAGCCACCAGTTTTTCCAAATACCTGAACAGGAACGCAGCCTCTTCTGGGTTGGCCACACTGGTGCCAACAGGTTTTTCCTCAAACCCACTTCCTGCTGTATCGATGAAAATCATAGGCAGGTCATCTGTAAATAGCAGTCGATCTGCTACCGAATTATGAGCCTTTAAGGCATTATTATAAAAGACGCCGGACGAATACCCCATAATGGCTTTGTTCATCCTGTACTGTTCATCCAGCAGCGTAACTGATTCGGGATAAAGGGAGATACACTTTTCGAGCAGTGTAGTGCTTAACCCATTCCTGGCGGCAACGTCTGATTTAATAGTAGGCGAAAGTTGACAGTGGTCACCGGCAAGGATTACTTTCGTCGCTTTCAATATCGGGATCCAACTGGCAGGTTCTAATGCTTGTCCGGCCTCGTCAATCACCACTATTTTGAACTTAAGGTTTCGTATGGTATAATGATTTGAACCCGCAAGCGTCGCTGTAATTACCTGGGCTTTTGCAACCAGATCATTAATGATATATTCCTCGGCCCTGGCAACCTCTTTCATGATCTTGTGGGCTTCATCAAACAGGGCTTTGCGTTGGTCGCGTTCGGCTTTGCCAAAGCTGCGCTTATACTTATGGGCTATGTTTTTATATTCAGCAGCTTGCTTTTTAAGCCGTTTGCTCTCTTTCATATAGGGGTGGGCGGCCATTTGGCTATCCAGAGTCAAGTCCATCAATTTGTCCGAAACCCTTGCAGGGTTGCCTATCCGTAAAACATTCAGACCTTCTATTGATAGTTTTTCGCTAAGAAGGTCAACAGCTGTATTACTTGGGGCCACAACTAAAACCCGTTCCTGGTATTGTTTGGCTATCACGATGATAGCCTTAACCAATGTTGTTGTTTTACCTGTACCGGGAGGGCCATGTATAATGGCAATGTCCTGTGCCGAAATTATCTTTTTCACAGCGGCCCGCTGTGAGGTGTTTAATCCATCAATGGGTAGCCCGGTGGTTTCTGGCAAGAAGGCAGGGCTCTTCTTACCGGTCAGTATCTGGACAAGCCTACCTTCATCCGGATTGTCTCTGAGTTTAGCAGCCTGTTTAAGCGCGCCCTGCATTTCATCATAATTATTATTATCAAACAATAGCTCAATACCCAGTTTTCCATTACGGCACCAATCCGGCAATTCCTCAGTAAATAAGTTGATTTTTATGCGATCGCCACTTTGGTAGGAAATTATTCCCTCAACACGCTCGTTCTTTGGATCGTGATTCGAGAAAAGCACGGCAGGGTTACCAAACCGCAATTGATGCAGAATATCTTTATGGGTGGTTCTTTCGGCTTCTACATTCAGGTAATCCCCACGGCTGGGTTCAGTACCGCTGATTGCAATAGGATACCAGGCTAACCCGGAAGCCCTGCGGTCGGTAACTGAAGTTGATGATACTTGTTTTAAATAAGTCTCCCGATCTTCATTCTGTTCCGTTTTTAGCAGGTCAGACAGCTTTTTAAAATAATCCATTCGCGCAAAGGTAAGCAATACGAAACTGGTCAGCCTGGTGGATATAGAAGCAAGGGCGTATGCGGAGAAATACCCAACCAGGCTAAAATTCTCCTGAAAAGTTAAATAATGTTAAACTACCCGATCAAACGTCTGCACTTGCAATTTGGCCACCTCATTTTTCGTTCAAGCGCATATTAACTTATCACATTATCACAAACGGAATGTTTAGATCTTTAAAACCAACCGTCCTCCTGGAGATCTTCCTGCACCTTTTGTTTTGGGCATTCATCACCTTTATGCCCATTCTTTCAGGCCCATTTGGTCCGCGGGGATTCTTTTCGCCGTGGCATCTGGTGCTGATCAATACCCTGCTCGCCATTCAGTTTTATCTGAACGCATTTGTACTGATACCCATTTTTATCAGTGAAAAAAAGAAGCTCTGGCTCTATTTTGTCTTAATGTTGACTTGCTTCATTGTACTCAACCAGGTCATTATCCATACGAGGCCGCCGATGCCATTTTTTCCAGGCTTTCAACGGGCCGGCTTTCCGCCGAAGCCTCCGTTTATGGCCAATTTCAACTTACTACAACTGGCGGCCATCACTGCTGCAGCTTTCGTTTACCGTTACCTGGCGGATCGCTTTCGCAAGATCAACAATGAACATGACATCGCTAATGCCGCCCTCGTTTCCGAGCTTGCCTTCCTGAGGTCTCAGGTCAGCCCGCATTTTATCTTTAACGCCATTAACAGCGCTGTGGCGCTAGCTCGTTTAAACCCGGCTGCTGTGGAACCAACGCTAATACAAATCTCCCAATTGCTGCGACATGTACTGTATCTGTCTGACCAGGAAAAAATAACCATGCGCCAAAAAGCTGATTATCTGAGCAGCTATGTTCACCTGCAAAAATTACGTTTCGGGGAACAGATCAAAGTTACCTGCAATATTCATATCGCCGCGCCGGAAAAGACACTGGAGCCCATGCTGCTTATTTCCTTCGTGGAAAATGCTTTTAAGCACAGTTGTGGAAACACAGGCGAAGCTGAGATCAGGATCAACTTAGTATCCGACGAAAAAAAGCTGGATCTCAGCGTTTATAATACTTACAATCCTGACGTCGCGCGACAAGACGAGCACCATGGTATTGGCCTTCACAACGTAAAAAGAAGGCTCGCCCTGTTATATCCAAATATACACCAGCTGTGTATAAGCCAGTTCGAAAACACCTACCAGGTAATCCTTCAAATACAATTTAAATGATACAATGCTTGCTTATTGACGATGAACCCTTAGCGCTCGACCTGATCGAAGATAACCTGAAACAGGTCAACTACATCAGCATAGCTGGCAGGTGCCGTACCGCCGCGGAAGCGCTGGCTTTTTTACAACGGGAACCCGTCGACCTGTTATTCTGCGACATACACATGCCCGGACTGAATGGCTTGCAACTCGTTAGGAGTTTGATCTCCAGCCCGATGGTCATTTACATTACCGCTTACGAAAAATTCGCTGTGCAAGGTTTTGAGTTGGATGTAGTGGATTACCTGGTAAAACCTGTACCGCTCGAACGCTTCCTGAAAGCCTGCCAGAAGGCTTATCAGCTTTTTAAACTAAAAAAAATGTTACAAGGCAACGTGCAACCGCAAAGAAAATACCTGTTTGTGCATGCGGAGTATAACCTGGTTAAATTATCGCTTGATACCATCGAGTATATCGAAGGCCTGAAAGATTATGTAAAAATACATGTTACAGGCAGGGAAAAACCACTGCTCTCCCGTACAACCATCAAGGCCCTGGAAATGCAGCTACCGCCGGAGCAATTCTTTCGCGTGCATAAATCCTATGTCGTTAACGTAGATTATGTCACCCGTATACAAAAAGGGCGTATTAAGACTGTGAATTATGAGCTTCCGCTGAGTGATAGCTACCGTGATATGATCAATAGAATGATCGGCAGGCCCTTACCAGAAGCATAGATCGGTCGTTCGTCGGCACATATAGCCCCTTCATCTCATTTATTTCCATTGTTGCCGGTTTCAAGGCACTTTAGTGCCGACAGGAAAGATACGAATGAAGAAACTGCTACTATTCCTGCTGGTGCTTAATTTCGGACAACGGGCGTTTTGCCAGCAGCAAATTCAGAAAATATTAAAGGGAAACACACTGAATAAATTTGTGGCCAGGCCGCTTGACGATCTGCTGGACACTTTATCAGCCAACTACAATTTAAGAATTGTTTTCGAACGCGATTCGGTTCACCGTTTTGATGTGGTAGAGCATTTTTTTAACGAACCGCTGAATAAAGTGCTGGACAAAGTGTGCAATCAATTTGATCTCCATTACTGGGTGGATGCAGGCGGCATTATTTATGTTCTTCAAAATGTAGATGATATGGCCAGGCTAAAGGGACTTGCCCGGATCCTGAAACCTTTAGAAAGACCCAAACGGGATACGGTAAAAGCAGACACAACGGACGAACAGGACATTGAAGCTTTATATGATAACAAAAATAAACCCATAACAAAAGCGAAAGGGGAGCCGAAGCAAGTAATCAATATACCCCGCAAGGCCCCCGGAGTACATTTGTCAGTAACGATCAGCGGTCGGGTGATCGACCAAAGTACGGGGACGCCGCTTCCGTCAGCAACCGTTCATATACAGAACAACACGCTATCCGTTACTGCCAACTCCGACGGAAACTTCACGATCTTCCAAGTCCCTTCGGATACCGCTACACTTGATGTTTCTTATTCAGGTTATCAGTCTGAACATTTTAAAATGGATGCTGACAAGCTCAGCAAGCCATTAGTTCTTGGATTATATCCGGCACTCACTACCCTGAACGAAGTAACTATCCTGGGCCAAAAAAACGGCGTGATGAATACCGACGTGAAAAAAGTAGGTGTATTGCAACTCTCCCCGGCTAACCTTGATAAATTGCCCAGCCTCGGAGAAAAAGACATTATGCGTGCCTTCCAGCTGATGCCCGGAGTAGGGGCGACCAACGAGTCTTCGTCTGGCGCCTACGTACGCGGCGGTACACCGGACCAGAACCTGGTCGTTTTCGACGGGTTTACCATCTACCAGGTAGACCACCTTTATGGCTTTTTCAGCGCATTTAATAGCAATGCCATAAAAGATGTCCAGTTATACAAAGGCGGATTTTCTTCCCAGTACGGCGGCAGGCTATCCAGCGTCACCGAGATTAACGGAAAAGAAGGTAACAAAAATGAAACGATCTATGGCTTTGATTTAAGCCTGCTAAGCTTGAACGCATTTATAGAAACGCCCATTAATGACAAATCTTCATTGGTATTGGCGATCCGGCGTTCTTATCAGGGGCCCTTTTACGATAAGATATTCAAACAATTCAATACTTCTACCGCGAGTGGCTTTGGCGGAGGCGGATCCGGCAGGCCGGGAGGTGGCGGTTTTGGTGAACAAACTACTCCTGCGTCGCACTTTTATGATGCTGATATTCGCTATACCTATCATTTGAACCCTGAAAGTATATTGTCATGGAGCTTTTATTCGGGTTCTGATAAAACTGATAATAGCCGTCAGTTACAGTTGCCTTCCTTCCTTGGGTCTGGAAGCGCACCGAGCATTACGGATTATACCACTTATGGCAATCTGGGTAGCAGCCTAAAATGGTTCCGGCAGTGGAACAAAGAGATCCATTCCAATACCTACCTGACTTACTCTTCATATTTTAATGACCGTAACAGGGGCACCACGGGCACTACCACAGATAGTAATGGGGATGCGACCAGCTTCAGCAATGGCACTGTGGAGTCTAATAACTTAAAGGATATCGGATTCAAATCTGAATGGGAATGGCAGTTAAGCAACCAGATCAAGTTACTTTATGGCGGATTCGGTTCGCGCCAACACATCAATTATGATTATGTGCAAAATGATACAACTCATTTGATCAGCCAGCACAATACTGCACTTTCGGGAGGGGGATATACCGAACTTGAGATCGACCCAAATAATCGGCTGCATATACAGCCGGGATTCCGGAGTACCTGGTATCAGCCTACCGGCAAAGTTTACCTGGAGCCACGGCTTTCGGCCAGCTATGTCATTAATGACAACTACACCCTTAAAGCAGCAACTGGCCAGTTTTACCAATACATGAACGAGGTTACCCGGGAAGACGTGCTGAACGGCAACCGGAATTTTTGGGTTTTATCTAACGGTAGCAGTATTCCTGTAGGCATGTCAAGACATTTTATGGGCGGTATCAGTTATGAGAATGATCTTTTTCTTTTAGATGTGGAAGGTTATTACAAGGTACTTAGCGGGCTGACGCAATTTACCATCGCACAAACCGGTGTTGGACCAGGGGGTGGAAGCCAGAGCGTAGATGAGAATTTTTATACAGGTTCTGGAAGAACAGAAGGAATAGAAATTTTATTGCAGAAGAAGTTAGGACGCTATACGGGTTGGGTGAGTTACACGTTGGCTGACGCTGAGAACAAGTTCGCGGTTTATGGTAACCAATACTATCCTGCCGATCAGGATATCCGGCATGAGTTCAAGGCGATCAATATGTATCATTCAAACCGCTGGAATTTTTCAGCCGTGTTCATTTTCAGTACGGGACACCCCTATACAGCTCCGCTATCTACCTATTCGATTACTGACGCGGGTGGCAACAGGTCAACCTATTTCAATGTAAGCGCAAAAAATGCAGAACGCCTTCCCGACTACCACCGCCTTGATCTTTCGGCCACTTATGACCTGCTTAAAATAAACGGCAATAAAATAGGCAGTATAGGCCTATCACTGTTTAACGTTTACAATCATGTAAATACCTGGTACAGGGAATATTTTATCCAGAATAATGCCGTAGTCATCACCGATGTTAATTACCTCGGCTTTACACCTAATATTACGTTTAGCTTAAGATGGAAATAAAAAAATATCTTTTAAAAATTTGTTTTGCTTTCGGCTGGATGGTAACCCTGCTCATCTCCTGCAAAAAGGAAAGCCAGGATTCTTCAACCAATTTGCCTGTAGTTCAGGCTTACCTGTACCCCGGCCGTACATTGACCGTCAAATTGTATCAGCAAAAATCCCTGAGCGATACCGCAAAATATGGAACAGTCATCACAGGTCAGGAATTGTACGTTTCTGACGGAAGCAATAAGGTCAAACTTACCGAATCCTCCAAGGGTACCTATACCTACAATGACAATACTTTTTTGATCGCAGGCAAAACCTACACGCTCATCTTCAATTATCTTTCGAAGGATGTAACTGCAAAAACAGTTATGCCTTCGAAACCTCAAAATTTCGCTACACAACATCCGGCAGTTAATTACATCAGGCCCACAAATGCTATTGCTACTTCAGACACCCTGAACAGATTCACCTGGGACAATCCCGATTCCCTGAATCATGTGCTGGTGTTTGACAATGTCGATGATACCTTTTTTCCATTGGGACGCGGGACAGGCTTTGGTAATAATACTTCTAATATCTTTGATATCAATACGGAACGCAAATCTGCTTATTACGTTGTTTCCAATAGCTTTCCCTATTACGGAAATTACCAGGTTATTCTCCTCCGCGTTAATCAAGAATATATCAACATCATAGAAAGTAACAGCCTTAACTCCAACTCGCAAAACTTGCTTAATGTTCCTACAAATGTTGTTAATGGCTTAGGTATTTTTACAGCATTACAAGCAGACACACTGAGTTTCAGCCTCAATTATTAATTTCATTTCAAAAAAGAAGGGACACAGGTATAATTTGGGGGCAAATATTATTATATTATACCCTATGAACCATTAAGTTCGTTAGAGAGTATTGTAATTGGGACCCTTTTTAGCGGGTTTTTCAATTCGAAAATTTCGAATCAATCAAACAATTTGGAGGCCTTGTTTAAATCCGTTACGAAAAAGAAAAAAGGCAGGCTCCACTGTGACATTAGGCCGGTTTCACTACACTTACTCCTTCGAATACCCAGGCGTCTGTGCTGAATTTGTCGATGTATTCAAATGATAGATGACCGTATCCCTTATCGCCCCAATTGGCTCCCCATGAATTACGGAATTTGAAGGTCTTTGCTGTATTGTCATATCCTACCAGGCACACAGCATGGCCACCCATTACCGATTCTTTTTCCTTAGGCATGGGTATAATTCCGGTTGCTGCCGGCTTTGCTGACATAAAGGACTCGTACACGGTTATCCCGATAACGACCGGGCCATGGGCGTCCATGGCTTCTATTATCTTAGCGACGCTTTTTACTTGAAAAGAATTATTTATTTGATAATGATCTGCCTTGTCCAATTTTGCAGGCAGATCTACATTGTATTCCCCTGCCTTATAAGGCCAGTCCTTTTCGGCAACGGCTCCATATTTTCTAACAATGTCTATGGCGCTTTTAACGGTAGTGCCAGAATCAGTCTTTAACAAGTTATTTAGTTTTCGGGCATAGTTATAGATATAACGAGGGCTGATCCTGATCTTTTTGTCGAGATGTTTGACGATCTGGAATTCAACGGAAGCGGCCACTGCACAACCTACAGAACTGCCCTCAGACCCTTGATTTAATATTTGTAGCATTTGGATACTATAGTCTTTGGTTGCCAGCAGAGTTTTAACTGTTTTCTTTTTTTCGCCAAGGGTTTGGTTAACATTTAGGGGCTGACTTAGCACTTCGTCCGATTCTTTTTTTCGCCGGATGAGATCTTCAATCAATTGGTCAACTTCCTTTTTTTTGATGTTGACAAAGGAGTCGAAATGCGTTTTATTTTCGCTCAATATCTTTTCAAGGGATAAATTTCCTCTTTCAGTTATTTGTTCCGCGATTTGTTCAATTTTCAGCGTGGCAAGTTGCTCCGTGATTGTCTTATTCATTTGAGCCCGCAAATCGTCCAATAATTGTTGTGAGGTTTCAATTATTTTTTGCTGAGCATTGGTTTTTAGGTTTTTAAAATATGTTTTTACCTGGAAGAATCCAAACAGGATAAGGCCAAGGCCAGCGATACCGCCGAAAGTGATCCATTCGATCAGGCGTGATTTGGAAGATTCAAAGACCTTTTCAGCGAGCATTTCATTTTGAAGTTCTTTGAAATTGCGTATCATGGAGTCCTGCTGATGGACGATCGCACTGAGGGTATCCTTATCAGCGCGGTATTTGCCGGAACCGGCCCGTTGTTGCGCAAATAAGCTACTTGTGACAAGCAGAAAATAAAGGACCACCCATTTTTCAATGAATCTTCTCTTTTTCATATCCTAAGATATGTGTTATTCTTTGTATTTCATACGCAGGCAATTTTAAATTATCAAAAAAAAAGTTTGGAAATTGCTTCGCCGAGCCAATTGCTAGCGGTCTTTTATTACGCGATAGGAGGTTTTTTATATCTTTTAAATTCAACCTAGTTGCTTATTATCCAGTATGTTTCACAATTATTTGACCGGCTGGATTAAAAATAGGCATTACTTAGATATGCTTATCGGTAAAGTAAAGGAAAACTCGGTACCAACACCTTTTTGACTGGTAACCCAAATACTGCCATTACATTTTTCAACCAGGTCTTTACAGAATAACAGGCCCATTCCTGTTCCCG
>JAQBOK010000335.1 GCA_028288085.1 Mucilaginibacter sp. | reverse complement strand
CAACAACAAAGGCGAAGACATCACTCAATACTTTGTTGACGAGAACAATTTTGTTTCAGACCAACAAAGGTTTGAGGCACAAGTAGTAGCTTCCGAGTATATACAGGCAGTTACCGATTGTAAATTGCTTGTTTTTTCAAAGAAAGACTGGGACGAGATCGGAAATACCATTGTTGGCTGGGACGCTATTACAGGTCTGATATTAAAAAATTGTTTATTAAAAACGATTGAAAGAAGGAGCCCGTTGGTTTCAGAAGATGCGACCACCCGTTATTTATCATTCTTTGAATATTTTCCCGGTCTTATCAATCGTATTCCGCTTTCCCATATCGCTTCTTACCTGGGGATCACCCAGCAATCGTTAAGCAGGATAAGAAAAAATATCCGTTGAAATCCCTTTTTACCATTTGGTAAATGATTCCCCTTTTTAGATTCCGACCTTTGTATCATTAATTTAATTCACAAAAAAATGAGCAAAAAAGTCGTATTAATAACAGGAACAAATAGCGGGTTTGGATGGCTTACAGCCAATAGTGTTGCAGCTTTAGGGCATAAGGTTTATGCTACCATGAGAGACACCGAAGGAAAAAATGCCGATAAAGCGGAAGCCTTAGCCCGGATAGAAAATATAACCGTTTTAGATGTGTCACTAACTGACGAAACCAGTGTAAAAAATGCCATTGACACGATCATCGCAAAAGAAGGAACGATCGATGTTTTGGTAAATAATGCAGGTGCTGCGATGTTCGGTGTGGCTGAAAGTTCTACGAATGCTGATGTGCAGCGGATGTTTGATGTCAATGTTTTCGCCCCCTGGAGGCTGATGAAATTAGCATTACCATTTATGCGCAAACAATCAGAAGGGTTAATTATTAATATTTCAAGTGGATTCGGAACATTCTCCTTCCCATTTTCCACGGTATATAGTGCTTCAAAGTTTGGTTTGGAAGGATTAAGTGAAGGATTGCATTATGAACTAAGACCGTTAGGGGTGGATGTAGCCATTATTCAACCCGGAACTTTTCCTACTGAAATGTCGCAGAAAATACAATCTGGCTCTGACACATTCATTGTTGATGATTATAGTGCCATATCAGAATTTCCAAATAAAATGTTTGATGCCATCGGTCAAATTCTTGAAACTATAAAGCCTGATCCACAGGATGTAGCAGATGCGGTGGTTAAGCTGATCAATTTACCAAAAGGACAAAGGCCGTTAAGAACAGTTGTTGACCCCTCCACAGGAGAATTTGTTAAAAGGGCCAACGACGCTGTTCATGTAGAATATGCAAAAGCTTTGACAGCATTTGGTATGGAAGGACTTTTAGCATAAACTTCCCTTGTTGTCATTACCTTTTATTTTTCTACAACGAGGTATGGCATTATCAAAAATCTAAATGGCAGGCATATTAATTATTCTATAAAATCAGCCCGGGGATCACTTTATCTCCGGGCTGATCTGCAGATGGCTATTAGTTTAGTAAAATCGCTTCAATTTTTTTGCATAGTGGTAAATTTATATTAGGATTTTGATCTATATCAATACCTGATCTCTTTCCTCACACTACCTTCGCAAAAAGAATTTAACTGTACTCAAGTAATGTCAAAAGTTAATAATCCAGCTAACGAAGCCCAGGGTCTGGAGGCACCTGATTTATCAAAAACGCTAATAAGCATTTTCGCCATCATTTTTCTTGAGTTCCTCATTATGGGGATATCACTTGGCACAATTCCGGTCTTCGTCCATGAAACGCTGGCTTATAGTAATTTAATTGTTGGTTCTGTTATAGGACTACAATATGTTGCGACCCTTTTGAGCCGGCATTTTGCCGGGAAAATGGCCGATGTAAAAGGCGGCAAAAAAGCGGTAATGCTTGGCCTGCTCCTTTCAAGTCTTTCAGGTATATTTTGCTTAATATCCTATTGGTCAATATCTTTACCTATGCTTAGTCTTGCATCATTAATGATGGGAAGAATATTTCTGGGGGTTGGAGAAAGTTATCTGGTAATCGGAATATTTGCCTGGGGGTTTATTCTGGCCGGTCAAAAAAACGTTGGCAAAGTTATGGTCTGGAACGGCATGGGCATGTATGGAGGAATGGCTTGCGGTGCACCATTAGGTATCCTGCTGACTTCAACGTTCTCGATCACAGCAGCTTTTTCTGCTATGATCCTATTTCCTCTGATCAGCTACCTGGCCGTAATGCTGTTAAGAAATGTAGCAGTTCCGACCAATACAGCCAGGCTTCCCTTTTATAAAGCAGTTCATCTGGTTTGGCAATAAGGGACCGGCCTTGCACTCGCAAGCATTGGATTTGGTGGTATTGCCTCGTTCATCACACTTTATTTCAATCAGAATTCCTGGGAAGGTGCTTCCCTGGCATTAACTGCCTTTGGTACAGGTTACATCGTTATGCGTATCTTTTTTGCACATTTCCCTGACAAGTTTGGCGGCGCACGCGTTGCAATGGTTTGTTTACTGATCGAGCTTGTCGGGCAGTTATTAATCTGGAAAGCGCCCAACGCATACGCTGGTATTAGCGGTGCATTTCTTACCGGCGTCGGAATGTCTTTGATATTCCCTTCGTTTGGTATCATCGCGGTAAAAAAAGTAAGCTTAGAAAACCGGGGAATGGCCATGGCTGCCTACAACGCATTTTTTGACCTTGGAATGGGGCTTACCGCTCCCCTGGCAGGTCTGCTTGCAGGAAATGGTAATTATAGCAACATTTATATTTTTGGAGCTATTGCTGCCCTGGCCAGTTTCATACTTGCTTATTTTGAATATAAAAAG
>JAQBOK010000146.1 GCA_028288085.1 Mucilaginibacter sp. | reverse complement strand
ACCCCCCGGCGCACACGCAATACAGTTAATATTTTTTTAAATATTTCACTATCCTGCTGTGGTAAAGTGCCCGATTCTTCGGTTTGTGAATAATCAGTGTGGAAGGGGTAGTTTATGGCAATAATATGCTCAGCTATCTTTTCGGGCGATAAAACAAAATCAACCGCCCCGGATTTTACAGCGCTTGCAGGCATACTGTCAAAGGCTGCCGATTTTTCATCCTGGGCAAATGTTAAGCCTCCGTATGATTTAATTACCTGTAAACCCAATGTGCCATCACTTAAAGCGCCGGATAATACCACGCCAATGGCATAACTTTGATGTACCACACCCAACGATGAGAAAAAGAGATCAATAGTATTGGTTTTGGATTTATTATTACTCTTATCAATTGCAGCAAGCTTAAGGGCCCCATCAACAGCGGTAACTACTTTATTTTTGGGTATAATGTATAAATTGTCTTGCTCCAAATGCACATTATCAGTGATCTGCTGAACCGGAAACGGCGCTACTTTTTGAAGTAGTTCTGGTAAAAAGCTTTCATGTTCGGGGCTCAGGTGCTGCACAAATACAAATGCCATGCCCGATTTAGCAGGCAGGGCCTTTAAAAACGATTTAACAGCCTCAAGCCCTCCGGCGGAAGCGCCAATGCCAACAACCGGAAACTGCATTTTTGAAGAGTCTTGGTTATTCGCTTTTTCCATCAATAATAAAATCTGAATCTTGCAAAATTAATAGACGGGATTTAGAATTAGTATAATTATATAACTATTAATTAATTGAATGGTTTTATTCATTTTGCCTGCACAATATACATAAATACCATATGCTGAACACAACTTTATTGAATAAGATGTTTACCTGAACAGGCATACGGGGTATTCTGAACAAGCGGACAGTAGTATAATCGTGCTTATAAAATCCAAACAATAGGCCTGTGGATATTGTATTAATAACACCAAATGAAGTATTATGGTAAACCCGGTAATCCTCAATATTGATCTGCCTGATGGTTCAAAAAGAAACCTGATCATTGAACCTGTGTTGGAAAGATCAGCGGATGGTATAAAAAATACAGGCATTTATAAACTGTATAAAAGCGCTATCGACAATCAATCCACCTTGTTTACAGAAAAACAGGAGATAGATGAGATCAACAACGATATACCCGATGAAATTAACCCCGATTACCTGGGGAATATTACCATAGATAACCATGGAAAATGGATATACAAAGGCGACCTATTAAGCCATAACGAGCAACGCCAACTGGCAGAATATATTCAAAACCATAAATAACCTTATATGAAACCCATATTTTTTACATTAGGTGAACGCTTGCCTTTAATGATCATACCGGACACCCAAGCCCATCTAAACGGCCATACCATTATAACCCATACCTACAGTATTTATTTAGATACAGACAATGGTAACCCCAAGCAGGCCCTTGCCAAGGAAACAACACTACACCTTGAGCGGATAAAAGATCCTGACTATTACGGTTATATTACCTTTGAACAAACCGGGCAAATATTTACCTATACACCAGACGGGCAAAAAAACCTTGACAATGATCAGATCGAACAAATAATTGAAAACGTGAACCATGTTAGGAATAATCCTTCAATATGGCAGCACCTTGATGATGTGTGATCTGCGTAAAATGATTTTTTTCGTTGTAAATTAGCAGGCACAACCAATTATTATTGCCGTATGGTGCACTTTTTAAAGGCGATACTTGACCAGATCACCAGCTTCTTCGGTTTTGGCATCTTATTGATATATTAAGATCAGGCAAGTACGATCAGTTATTAACTTATCATGGCATCACCTCCGTATTGGGGCCACTTATACCGTTTTTACTGGTCTTAGAGATCATAAGGGCTGCATTCTACAAACGGTTTAAGGTAATAGACTATAAAATATCCTTTTTTACCTATGTGTTAAATGCCTTTGTAGGGCGTGTTATCTCTTTTGCTATGGTGGGTATCTGCATAGGGCTTTTTGAGAAGCATGCCATATTTAAAACCACCTTTACCTGGTACTGGTTCATCTACGGTTATATTATTTGGGAATTTGCGCACTTTATTTATCATTTTCTTGCCCATAAAGTACGCATACTGTGGTGCCTTCACTCCACGCACCATGCCCCGGCAGCCATGAATTTATCGGTTACCTTTGCCCATTTCTTTTTAGAAGCTCCTTATGCCGATGTTATCCGTACCACCATTTGTATTTTACTGGGCGTAAACCCTGCCATGCTATTTGTGATCATGTTTATTGATGGTACATGGGGTGCATTTATTCATATTGGCGAAAATTTGGTACGGGATACACGTTTCGGATTTTTAGGTAGGATCATCCTCACGCCATCCCATCACCGGGTGCACCACGCCAAAAACCCCGCTTATATGGATACCAATTTTTGCAACCTGTTGAATATTTGGGACAGGGCATTTGGTACCTATCAACCAGAAGACCGAGAAATGCCCATTGAGTACGGCATTACCAGGCCCATGAAACCACATAGTTTTTTGGATGCCTACTTTGGAGAGGTAATAGCCCTTGGGAAAGACGTGGCTAAGGCCCCTGGTATTAAAAATAAGTTTCTCTACATTATTATGCCGCCCGGATGGAGTCATACCGGCGACCATAAAATGGCCAGCACTGTGAGGAAGAAGTTTTTGGAGGATAAAGCTGTAGATGAACATCCAACGCCAGCAGATAAACGCCAAACCCCGGTTGCTCATGCATTAACCAAATAGATCAGCATAAGCTGTCTGCACTGTGTTACAAAAAAGCGGACGGACGGACAGTTAACCTTTTTGAGCAAATGAAAGCCCTCGCTCAGCCAAAGCAGCTCTTAAAGTTGGCAAAGTATTTTTTCCGATACCATGCATCTTCATCAATTCCGATTCGCTTAGCCGGGCTAATTCTTCCAGCGTATTGATCCCTGCATTGGCTAAGGCCCGCTCTGCAGGCTTACTTAATTTACCGAAAGGATGGCTTTTACTTTTTTTTATCATGGTGCAAGTTTTTTTACGTACACAGGCAACACTATTTGGATGTTAACAACATGAACCGCCTGCCTGCATAGGTGGGCACTTAACGGTTCCGTAACTGCAAAATACACAGCAATGGCCCGCCAATGGCTTTAAATAAGCATGGCAGTGCGCACATTCGTAAAAATATTGACAAGCATCTACAGGCATAGTTTCTTCGCTACTTTGGCCACAAACCGGGCAGGTGATAATTGTATTTAAAATTAGCTGATCACTCATCCCTTTTCATCAACTGATTACCAAATTAATGATGAGTACCCCAATAATACCCACCACAGAAACAATGGATTCCATAACGGACCACGATTTGATGGTATCCTTTATAGAGAGGTTAAAATACTCCTTAAACATCCAGAAACCACCATCGTTAACGTGCGAAAAGGCCAGGCTTCCCGCGCCTATGGCCAGTACCATTAAGTTGGGGTTGATGGTATGATCATGCAGCACCATGGTAGATACTATGCCGGCAGCAGTTAGCCCCGCTACCGTTGCCGAACCCAGGCTGATACGGATAATAGCTGCCAGTAACCAACCTAAAACCAATGGCTGCAAATTCAGGCTTTGCATCATATCGGTAATGGCATTATTGGCTCCGCTGGTTACCAGCACTTCTTTAAATATACCCGAGCCGCCTATGATGAGCAGAATACCCGCAATATCCTTTACCGCATCGCCATACAAAACAGCAATTTTTTTCATGCTGAGGCCTTGCTTAATACCCAAAGAGTAGGTGGCAAACAGGATGGATATCAGCATCACAATGGGGGCATCGCCTATAAAGGTTATCAGCTTATGCAGGCTTCCAGTGCTGTGGTTGATCTGGAGATATAATGCGCTTGACATTAAAAGAATAACGGGCAGCAACGCGGTAAAAAAGCAATTGAAGGCTGCGGGAAGCTTGTCAGATGGCAATTCCTCGGCCCTGAAAGTTTCTAATGGTGTAGAAGGCATCTTTTTTAATGTGCGCGCAAATACAGGCCCGGCAAGTATAATAGCCGGTATTGCAAGTAGTACCCCATACATAAAAGTAATACCCATATTGGCATGAAACATACTGACAAGGGCAGTGGGCGATGGGTGCGGCGGTAAAAAGCCGTGCGTAACAGACAAGGCAGCCAGCATAGGTAAACCAACATACACCGCAGGCAGTTTGTATTTATAAACTACCGAAAAAATGAGCGGTACCATCAGCACAAAACCTGTATTGTAAAAAAGCGGGATGCCTACTATAAACCCAACAACTACCAATGCCCACTGGATGTATTTTACGCCGAAAAGTTTCACCAGCACTTCGGCAATTTTTTGGGCTGCACCACTGGTAGCAACCAGTTTACCCGTCATGGCGCCGAGGCAAATAACAATGGTAATGGTGCCCAAAGTATCGCCCAATCCTTTTTGTACCGCTGCCGTAACCTTATCCATGGGGATGCCTAACAGCAACCCCGCTACGATGGAAACTATTAAAAAAGCCAGGAAAGGGTTTACTTTGGCCCAGCTCACTAATACAACAAGCAGGATGATGCAAAAAAGGATGGTTAATAAAGCCATTTAATAAATAGGTTATAAAGATGGTTGGTAAGGACTAAAGTAATAACAATATTTGGGTTTGAAATTCATCCGTTAAAATAGTTATTTTTAAAGTATGGAAACAATTGCGCACCAGGTATGGGTAAATGCCGGGAAGGAGAAAGTTTTTAATGCGGTGACCACTACTGATGGCTTCTCTAAATGGTGGATAGCGGATTGTACGACGAAACCCGAATTAGGTTATCTGAATATATTCAGGATGGGCGGGCATGTGCATAATAAGATGTTGATAGTAAACCTGAAACCGAATGAGTATGTAGAATGGGAATGTAAGAACGATAACGGGATATGGACGGACACCCATTTGAGCTTCGGGATAATTGAAAAGCAGGGGGTATGTATCCTTAATTTTAAGCATAGTAAATGGAAAAGCCAGACTGAATTTTTTACGATATGCAATTTCCATTGGGCGCGGCATTTGCTGATGCTGAAAGCCTTATGCGAAACCGGTGAAAATCAAATTATCACATCAGAAGAAGCAAAGTGGGGAGAGTTGTATAAAAAACTAAATTCCTGACCTATGAAATAATGATGTTGCCATGCCGGATGCCATTCAGCAGTTTTGAATATGATAAGTTTGTGCATATTCTGGACCTCGAAGGCAACAGCATGGAGCTTTGGGAAGGTAATAATGAGGCGTATGGTAAAATTGCAAACGCCCGGATTAAGTAATTATTAAGTCAAGTTGATATTTTCCGGGGTGATACTTCACATAGTTTTTGTAACTATGGGCCATGAACTATACCCGCCAACTAAATATAATTCATGACTAAACAACGCTACTTCTTTCTTGTATTGATACTGGGTGTGCTTACAGCTTTAAGCCCTTTTTCTATTGATATGTATCTCCCGGCTTTCCAGGATATTGCCAGGTCATTACATACCACTACCTCAATGGTTGATAAATCATTATCCAGCTTCTTTATCGGCCTGGCTGCAGGTCAATTGATCTATGGGCCCTTAATGGACAGGTTTGGCCGCAAACGGCCCTTGTATTTTGGATTGGGTCTGTATGTGATTGCTTCCGTAGGGTGCTTTTTGTCTACCTCGGTTGAAATGCTGATCATTATACGGGTGTTGCAGGCAATAGGCAGTTGCGCGGCAGGCGTGGCATCCATAGCTATGGTACGCGATCTTTTTCCGGTGAAAGATAATGCCAAAGTATTCGCCCTGTTGTTCCTGGTATTAGGAGCCTCGCCGCTTATCGCGCCCACCGCCGGTAGTTATCTCGCTGATGCATTTGGCTGGCAATCGGTATTTATCGTGTTGCTAAGTATGGCAACGTTGATCTTGCTGGCCGTTATTTTTACTTTACCAGAAAGCTCCGAACCTGATGCTTCTTATTCCTTAAAGCCAGGCCCAATTATCAATAATTTTTTAGCGGTAATACGCCAACCGCAATTTTACACTTATGCCATTTCCGGCTCAATTGCATTCTGCGGGTTATTCGCATATGTTGCCGGCTCCCCCCTGGTATTTATGGATGTTTTTCATTTGACTAAAAAGGAATACGGCTGGGTGTTTGCGGGGTTATCCGTAGGGTTTATAGGCTCCAACCAGTTAAATAGCTTGCTGATCAAACGCTTTAAAAGTGAGCAGGTAGTAAGAGCCGCATTAACGGCTCAGGTTATAATAGGCATCGTTTTTTGGATAGGCTCTGTAAATGGCTGGTATAGTCTTACGGGTACCATCTTCATGATCTTTATGGTTTTATGTTGTGTAGGATTAACGAACCCGAATACATCTGCGCTTAGCATGGCACCTTTTTCAAAAAATGCCGGTGTTGCTTCGGCGTTATTAGGCACAATGCAGTTGAGTATGGGCGCTTTAGCTTCGTTTGTGGTAAGCGTATTCAGCAGCAAGTCGGCAATGCCTATGGCGGCTATAATGGCGCTTTCATCCGCCATAGGCTTGTGTATATTACTTATCGGCCGACGGAATATTGTTGAAAAAGTTGAGGCGGATACATCAGTAACTATGGGAGCCAGTCATTGACCGATAGTTACCTGTGAACGATTAGATATGAAAAACAATAAATATAAAAGAAGGTCAAAGGTGGATTAAAATTGATGAAAAATAATTCTGGTGGAATAATTTCAACGTCAATTGAACATTTACCAATTAGTTTAGAAATGTTTAAAAAGAGTGTTCACAAAGTTGAGGCGATAATTGAAATAACCATAAATGAAGGATATTTATATAATTTTGGCAAAGCGGGACTATGGTCAGTCGAAATTGCAAAAGCGATCGAAATGACTGAAGAAACATATAATTGAACCCTTTAAATCCACAAGGTTCCTCTAAAAATAAATAGTATAGTACCCCATTATCTTGATTTCTCAATTGCGTTGTGTTTTAAAATAGAGGCACTGCCGACTTCTGTACCTGCATAGTCGGTAAACAGGTTATTGGGCAACCTAATGGCTGATACGAGGTTTAGTAGGACGACGCCCAACCAAGAACGAACATTTATTTCCCGACAATTTTATTTCGGTGTAGGATTCCCCAATCTGTCAGATTACTGATGATGGTTTGCAGCGTATCGCCGTGTTCCGTAAGTTCATATTGAACTGTTATGGGTTGCGTATCTAAAACGGTTCGTTTGACCAATTTATTTATTTCCAGTTCCTTTAATTCTTTGCTCAACATTCTGTTGGAAATTCCTTCTATATCATTCAAAATATCAGAAAATCGCCTTTTTTTGTAACAGCAAATAGACGAAATAATAGAAATCTTCCATTTCCCATTCAACGTGTCCATTGAATCTTGAACGGCTCTCATCCTCTTCTTTTGTTCCTGTTGAAACTCTTCTATTTTACACCCCATAATGTTACTTGGTTACCTCTATGTTACTGTTATTTTTCAGTACAAAATTACTTAAAATAACTTTAGTGGTCTACCTTTGTCGCTCAATCTTTTAAAAAAGAAATAATGAGTAAACTAAAAAACAAAATTGCAGTTATTACAGGTGGTAATAGTGGCATTGGTTTTGGCATTGCCCGGGAATTTAAAAATGAAGGTGCTAAAGGAGTTATTGTCGGCAGAAATCAGGAAACTTTAGATAGTTCTGTGGCTCAACTTGGAGATAATTTTATAGCCATAAATGCCGACGTAACCAACCTTGCCGACCTGGAAAGAGTGTTTAAAGAAACATCTGAAAAATTTGGTAAAATAGACGTGATTGTAGCCAACGCGGGTGGCGGAGCTGTAGGAACAGTGGCAACTTTCGGCGAAGCAGACTTTGACAAAACAATTGATCTAAACCTGAAAAGTGTTTATTTTACTGTTAATAAAGCACTGCCTTATATAAATGATGGGGGTTCT
>JAQBOK010000142.1 GCA_028288085.1 Mucilaginibacter sp. | reverse complement strand
TTTGGCGGCGGATACTCGTGTCCAAAACCGCCGGAGGAGAACCAATTGCGCGTACCCATAGAAGCAGGCGAAAAGCTATTTGCAGGCGCTAACAAGCATTGAATTCTTCAGCGCTGATTATCATCTTCCTCGTATTTCGTTTCTCCGTTAGAATCCGCAGGATTGTATAATCACAATAACAAGCTTTTTTATTCCCCCGTCAGCAAACCAGCTTCAGGCGAAATCAGCTAAAACAATGCTGGCTACGAGCGGAGGAAGGGCATAGCAAATTTTGCATAAGCGAAAGCCTTGAGCGAACGCAGTAGGACAAAAGATTGCCGTCCGTATTTTGACTGATTTGCAGTGCAGAGGCCAAGTGCGGAAGCCTTTTGCTGACAAGCGGTTTGGTTACTTTGACGCGTCAAATTGCGATAGCAGTCATGAATACCTATAAAAACAAATAATTTGTGAATAACTTACTAGGTCCTGCGGCTATGAACGGACAGAACGTTCAATAAACCACAATCACAACCAACCCAGCTGCAACGTTAATCATCCCCGACATATACCAACGTAGAGATTGCCACACTACCCAAAAGTCAATAACAAGCTTTACAATGCACCATTTCTAATAAAAATTATTCAAAAAAAAACACGCGAACCTTTATTATTTTTGCCCCATTGAATATACCACCTAAACATGAAACTAAACCCAAAACAATTTTTCGCTACATTACTACTGCCTTTTTTACTTTACTCCTGTGCTACAGTTAAGCCCCTTGCACCGGCTAATACCGGAATTGAGATTCCGGCAATCGTGCAGCCGGTTTCCAATGTAGAGGTGCCGGTTACGGTCGATTTAAAAAGCTATATTGTTCAGGCCGAGAATTCTGTGCCCAATAAATATTCTGATAACCAGCAGCCTTGCCAGGGTTTGAGGTATGCTTATACTTTTACACGCACGCCTTTCGCTATTACTGGTAATAATAATGTGGTCAGCCTGAAATTTACAGGCAGCTATGGCTTCACCGCTTCCTATTGTGCTAAGTGTACCACCCTTTTAGGTTCGGGGCCACAATGTATAGTGCCAACGGTGTCTGCACAATGCGGAGTAGGGGATGAGCCTCCGAGAAGAATGGAAATATCCTACCGTTCTACTATCAGCGTGATGCCGGATTATCATTTACGCTCCAAAACAATTTTATATCCTGCCCCCAAACCGATAGACCGCTGCAACGTGTTTATGGGAAACATCGATGTTACCGACCGGCTGATACAGTATATAAGTGATCCATTAAATGATTTAGGTAAACAGGTTGACGCTCGTATTGCAGCCTATAATATAAAGCCTATAGTTGAGCAATTATGGAAAAACATTGCAACCGAAACTAAAGTGGGTGATGTAGGTTATGTATCCATCAACCCACTATCTGTACGGTTAAGCAGCTTTAATTTAAATGGTTCTCTGCTCAATTTTTCTGTCGGCTTGTCTGCAAAACCTGTGGTTACAATTGTGAGCAACCCGCCGCCAACAAAATCATTGCCTAATTTATCCACCTATGTGCCGGCAAACGGTTTTAATGTTTACCTCGATCTGTTAGAGAGTTATGATCATCTAACTAATATCGTAAACCAGCAGGTGGTTGGCCAGGATATCCATGTGGCAGGTAAAGAATTTATTGTTGACAATACCAAAATTTGGGGTATTGGTAAACAGATAGTGATGCAGGTGGATTTTAAAGGCTCCAGCACGGGTACTATTTACCTGGTCGGCACGCCAACCTATAACCCGGCTACGCATGAGCTATCTTTCCCCGATCTGAGTTTTGACCTGCAAACAAAAGCTTGGATGCTTAAAGGTGCTAAATGGATGTTCAACGGTAAAATAACCGACATAATCCGCCAAAAGGCTACCTACAACTTCTCCAAATTTATTGCCGACAGTAAAACCAGGCTGCAACATGAACTAAGCCGCGATATGGGCAATGGCATCCGGTCAGAAGTAACTATACAGGATTTGGATATCCAGGCTATATACCCTACGAATGAAAAACTGATCATTCGCACTTTATCCAACGGGCAAATTAAGGTGAAGGTGGTGATGTAGGCTGAATTAATTGGTCAAAGGATTACTACTTGTCTTTACATAAAAACCTGTTGCCACGTCTGGATTGGTAGGAAAAAACTCAAGGGTATCCTTTTGAATAATAACCTCATTTGTATAATAGATAGAATTAGAAAGCGAAGCTGTAGTGCCATTTAAAACTGAAGAAATGGAGTATTGGAATGGGCTTTCGATGCTCTTTTTATAGCTTCCCTGGGCTACTATTGTACCAGAAGCATATTCAAAAAAGGAGGTGACACCAAAGCTTAGTAAATGTCCATTTCCTGCACTGTAGGTTGCGGGCATGATGTTGCCATTTCGTGTTGCCCTCAATTCCCAGGTTCCTTTAATCGATGCGTTTGGATCAACCTTATTTTTTTTACAGGCAGCTAATGAAATGCTCAGGAATAACAGAAACGATAATTTGGTCTTCATGATGGTTACGGTAAGTTTATAAATTAATTACGGGTAGCTGGATTAAAATGCTACACGGATTTAGCAATAAACTTGGAGCTGTTTAGACTTGCTAAACCTTGAGTATTCGAAAGTATTAATCACCGATGTGAGTTTTAACCGGAAGGAGAGGGGCAGCTGGATGTAATGTAGAGAAAGTATTATACGCTTAATAGGTCTGCCCCAAATGTATACACCTCCTTTTGTAGGAAAGTAATTGCACCAGCTGCCCCTCATTTAATTATATAAACACCAAATCGTTATTGTTGCTCCGGTTCAACAGGTAATATAAACCTAATGAAGTTTAATCCTGTATTCTTATGCGGGGCACCTATCATATGGGTATGGGTAGCCACAATATAACCTTCTCTTTCATTACCAGGATTGCCATCTGGTATTGTATTGCCTTCTTCTGTAGTAAAATGGATGCCATCGGGGTTTACGGCTATTACGGTTCCCGTATGTCCTGAAACCGTACTGTCACCATCTCCCCAAATACATAGTGCACCTACCTGTGGGGTAGTTGTACTTGTTGGCCAGGTTGGGTCAGCATGGAAATTTCTGGCCATCTGTTGAGAGTTGCCCGAAAAAAGCTTATTCGCCCATGTCAGCGTGCCGGGATAAGGTGCATAAGCTTTTGTCCATCCAAAAATGCCTAAAAAGGAACACCAGGGCGCGCCGGCGTACCAACCCACAGATTTCATGTCATTTTCAAAATCTGGATCTTTAAAACCAAGATTTGGTTGGATTTCTTGTTGACCATCAAATGTTTGTATGATGGTAGAAATGTCTTGTCCAATCATGATGCTTATGATTTAAGTTTAATAGTAATTAAAGCTACTAATATTTAAATTATATGTCAACCGATGAAAACGCTCTATTTATTTTTTATTACATCACTAAAAAAGGACAATATTCGGTCGCCATGCCTGGTGTATTCAAATTGATTTTGTGCCAATATCCGTCCGTTTTCGCCAACAACTTCTGCTTTATCATAATTCAAAAAAATATGGAGCAATGTTTCTGATAACATGCCTGGGTTGCCGGGTTCGGTTAAAAACGAATCCTTTTGGTTGGTTAAAAACTTAGGAATAGACCCCGTAGTTGTAGTCAGTACCGGCTTACCTGTTGACAGGTATTCGGCTATCTTTGTTGGCACGCAATGCTCGGCCTGTAAATTAGCCGGTTTTGCTAAAACTAAAACTGCCGCGTTGGTCATTCTTTCAATCATTACCGGCCTGATTACGTAGCCGGTTATTTCTATTTTATCTTGCAAGTCGTTTTCGCTAATGAATTGGTTGATTTGATCTTTATTGGAAGATAAATTAAGATCTCCCATCAGAACCAGTTTTTTTCCGGGCATTTTTTTTGCAAATATTTGGTATGCCTTCAAAAGATCAAAAATTCCATCCTTGAACTGATTTAATGCACCAGCATACACAATTTCGCCACTATTATTTTTTGTGGGTATAAAAACACTGGTATCAGTCAAAATTGGAACTACAATAAGCTTAGTTCGTTTGCTTGTTTTATCTCTAAAATAATCTCGAAGA
>JAQBOK010000118.1 GCA_028288085.1 Mucilaginibacter sp. | reverse complement strand
ATCAGCACTTTGTGCGATACCACTACGTTTTTAAACTCGTGGTTGATCTTAACAACTTTGAATTCCATTGTTTTGCCCACATAGATGTCATAATCCCTGATAGGTTTAATGTCGATCTGTGAGCCTGGTAAGAAGGCTTCAACGCCCATTATATCTACGATCAAGCCACCCTTGGTCCTGCTCTTCACAAAGCCGGTGATGATCTCATCATTATCCAATGCGGAATTAATTCTTTCCCATGATTTTTGAGTTTTTGCACGTTTGCGCGAAAGTACCAACTGTCCGTTAGCATCTTCCTGCGATTCAACAAATACTTCAACTGTATCACCGATTTTAAGATCAGGTGTATCACGGAATTCAGACAGAGATACTAAACCATCAGATTTAAAACCGATGTTAAGCACTACGTCTTTACTGTTAACATTTACAACTGTACCGGTGATAATTTCGCCTTTGTTGATAGAACTAAAAGTACCATCATACATTTTTTCTAATTTTTCACGCTCGGCATCATCGTAATTGCCAAATTTTTTGTCGTCAGCATCCCAATCGAAATCTTCGTTTGCTGATGTAACTTTTGATTTGATCTCGTCGATCGATATTGAATCAGCCTCTGATTCAATGTTTTCTTTTTCCTCGGTTACTGTAACTACATCGAGTTCAGCTTCCTTAGCTTTTAATTCTTTTTCTGCTTCTTGCTTTTTTGCCATTAAATAAATTTTCTCCTTTTCCCAATTTGTTAATTGGGACTGCAAAGGTAGGCATATAATTTTATTCCAAAAAAATTAATTTAATGTTAAAAGAGGTTATTTAACTGATTTTGAACATAAAAGAGATGTTTTTCAGGATGTTTTGCTGTTAAAGGCCGTTTTCGCAGGTAATTATCCGCAAATCAGGATCTATTGGTTGATGCCAATTTATTTTCTATTTCATCAAAGATCATCATAAAATCATCATAAATACTGTCGCGGTAAGCTGATAATACCCAGTTCATTTTCCCTTCCTGTTCAGCAGTAAAGGGATCATTCCATACGCGCATGCAGATACGTTTTAACGCGTAGGCTACCTGCTGCGTATCAATGTAGGTTTCAAGGTATCTGCTGCTTTTGAATTTCTCAAAAAACCTGGAGAATGCTCCTGTATCCTTTAACCCCGAAAAAGTTAAGAAGGCGTCAATTACATGATTATCGCAAGCGTCTAAATGGGTATAAAAATCACTAACAGATATTTTGCCTGTAGTAATCAGCAGGTTATCCAGTAAAAGCTCGATCGCGATATGCCCCAGGAAAAATGGCTTTACAGGTGACCCCACAATAGTAGGAGCCAATAAGTTTTTTAACTGGTGCGACCGGGCGATAAAGAAATCAGACGAATGGAAATAACGGTCAACTTCCAAATGTTTTTGCCAGCCGATTATAAGGCTATTTATCGCGGGGTCTGTATTTTTAAGTTTCTCGGGGTGTATAATAATGCTTTTATCCGCATTTTTTAAAAGATCAGGCAGTACCGTTCCCAATATATGGTAACAGTTGGTGGTGTCCCGGTCGAAATAATAATGCGATAAAAAATTCATAACGATGTACTGCAAAATACCCCAAATGCCTTAAATTACGAAATTTTTTGGGGATTTAGACGATTGTAATTGGAATGATTACACAGATTTGATGTTGAGATTACACCGATTGGGCTTGTGTACCTTTATGGGATAGCTGGTTGCTCAGCCGATTATTCTATTATCTTTGCAGTTTTGAAAAATATACGATGAATTTTGTTGAAGAACTACGCTGGCGCGGCATGCTGCATGATATTATGCCCGGGACCGAAGAATTATTAAATAAGGGTATGGTATCCGGTTATATTGGGTTTGATCCTACTGCCGATTCGCTACATGTGGGCAGTTTGGCCCAGATCATGACACTGATCCACTTTCAGCGGGCGGGGCATAAGCCATTTGCTTTGGTAGGTGGCGCAACCGGCATGGTGGGCGATCCGTCAGGTAAATCGCAGGAGCGTAATTTATTGTCTGAAGATGTTTTGCAGCATAATCTTGCAGGCATACAAAAACAGCTCGAAAAATTTCTGGATTTTAATGCCGGCGTCAATAGTGCGCAGATGGTAAATAATTACGACTGGTTTAAGGAATTTACCTTCCTTAATTTTATCCGTGAGGTGGGCAAACATATCACCGTAAATTATATGATGGCTAAGGACTCGGTTAAAAGCCGGATCAGTGGCGACACGGGTATGTCGTTCACAGAGTTTACTTACCAGTTGGTACAGGGCTATGATTTTTACTATTTGTGGAAACATCAACAGTGTGTTTTACAGATGGGAGGTTCTGACCAATGGGGGAATATTGTTACAGGTACCGAACTGATACGCCGAAAGGATGCAGGTGAAGCGTATGCTTTAACTACTCAACTGATCAAAAAATCAGACGGAACCAAATTTGGTAAAAGCGAAGGCGGCAACATCTGGCTTGATCCGGAAAAGACATCACCATATAAGTTTTACCAATTTTGGTTGAACACCAGCGATGAGGATGCCAAAATATATGTAAGGATATTTACTTTGTTTGATAAAGAAACAATAGAGGCTTTGGAAACAGAGCATACTGCTGCACCTCATTTACGCACACTGCAAAAAGCGCTGGCGAAAGATATCACCATCCGCACGCATGGAGAAAGCGAGTATGGCAAAGCCATAAAATCATCTGAATTTTTATTCGGTAATACCGGAATTGAATTTTTAGATGAATTGAATGAAGCTGAGGTGCTGGGTTTGTTTGAAGGTGTGCCCAATTTTAAAATAGCCTTAAATAAACTGAGCGAAGGGATCAATGCAGTTGATTTGCTGGGAGGAAAAACAGCGGTATTCCCGTCAAAGGGCGAAGCGAAAAAGATGATACAGGGTGGCGGCGTAGCTATTAACAAGAATAAAATAGGCGCATCTGAAGATATTTATAATACCAGCAATTTAATAGGGGCGAAATTCCTGGTAGTGCAAAAAGGAAAGAAGAATTATTTTTTAATAATTGTGGAATAAACTTGATGATACGACAAAAAGTACTTATATTTGGATAAATGTCGCAAAAAGTGAAACGTAATTCGGATAATTTTTTAAGTGAGCCAATGATAGCTTATGCTACACAGGCACCTATGCATCCTTTTTATAATTTATTAAGCGGTATAAAACCGTCAAAATTCTCCAGTGATCAGGATATATTGCAGCTTACCCGGGATGGCCTGCCAAAGCGTATCCTTTTGTCGTTAGCAAAAAAAATATCCTTAACTATCCAGGAGTTAGCTGATATCATGCATATTTCAGAGCGCACCTTGCAACGGTATGATGATGATGCCATTATCAAAACTGAATATGCCGAGAAAGCTATTGAACTTGCCCGGCTCTATACCCGTGGTGAAGAGGTTTTTGGCTCTATGGATAAATTTAAAACCTGGATGAAAACCCCAAGCCATATATTTAAGGGCGAGGCGCCGGTTTCATTATTGGATACTTCCTTTGGTTTCAATATGGTTTTCAAAGAATTAGGCCGTATTGAGCACGGTATTTTTGCCTGATGTTACTTTATCGCCTAACTAAATGTGTTTATGCCAATGATTTGAGCGGAGCAGGTGCAAGGCTATATGGTGGCAGATGGAATAGTGAGGGAAGAGCCATGATCTACCTGGCATCAAGTCGCTCGCTTGCCGTTTTAGAGGCCTTGGTCCATTTACCCGCTACCAATATCCCCGATGAATATTGTATGGTAACTATTGAGGTTCCTGATGATTTTGCAAATGGTGATGAAAAGCTTTTACCAATAAACTGGCGTGAATCATCTGACCTGGATATTTTGAAGCGGATAGGGAATACCTTTTTGGCCGAAAAGAAATACCTGCTGCTTAAAGTGCCATCAGCAATTGTAAACGAAGAATTTAATTACTTGCTTAACCCTTCACATGAGGGTATCAGAAAAGTTAAGTTGAAAAGCATACTGCCTTTTAATTTCGACAGCAGGCTTTTCAACGAATAAGCTTATAAATCGTTTAGTAACTCCAGTTTCTTTTGATTGTATTCTTCCTGAGAGATAAGGCCGTTATCAAAAAGCGTTCTTAATTTTTTCAGTTTTTCTGTCAGTTCATCCGGTTTGGGTGCTTCTACGTGAGTAGGCGGAGCAACCACAACTGGTTCAGGAAGCGCCTCGGGCGGTGTGGACTGCGCCGGTGCGTTGGCATGGTTATCAAAATTAAATGAGCCTGATTCGGCACGCTTTTCTTCCAGATCGCGCAAACGGCGGGCTTCACGCTCGGCTTCCTTACGTTCCTGGGCATATTGATATAACTTACGGCCCTGTATTTTAGGCAGATAATCAACACCCATCTCGGCGCCGTTTGTTGTTTTTACGCTGAAAACAGCACCTATGATCTCTTCTTTTGTAAACACATCAACAATATCTTTCCAAACAAAATCAACGAATTTTATTGACAGGCCCAGGTTTGCCGGGGTGAAAAATAAAATACGTTTGTTTGTTAAAGCAATACAATCAGGAAACAAGTTTACTAAAGGCTTTTTTTGGGTTGCTATATAAATTATTTCTTCTCCGGTTGTAAGCAGGTCAACAAGGCGTGAATACACTTTTTCAACTGCTTTAGGCTCCTGCTGGTCGTTCAAAAATTTCTCGATCATTGTTTTTCGATTTTGATGCGAGGCAAAAATAAGAATAATCTGTTAGTTGCATATAAGTTTTACGCGATCAGCAAATTACAGCCGCGTATATCGGAGTTATCAAAGCGCCCCAGCACCTCAAATGAACCATCGGCATATACCTTACCAAGATCCTGCGTTGCTATAAATGAACATGAATTAGCGTTGGCCAGATCTATTACATTAATGCCGCCGGTTCTATTGTTATCTAAATTACTTATCGGGTCGTTAGTATCCCGAATTATCACTTTCATCCAGGGTGGGCAATTGAATATCCCGCTGCCATTTGAATAAGCCTGTGATAATAGTTCAGTCATACCGTACTCGGAGTGTATGGCATCCACCCCAAACCCATAGCATAAGGTTTGGTGTAATTCTTCGCGTATCATTTCTTTACGACGACCTTTCATTCCACCTGTTTCCATCACTATCAGTTCAGGGAAATCAATTGGGTATTGCTCAATAAAATCAAGCAGTGCAAAGGTTACACCTATTAGCAGCGTTGGCTTTTTTGCCTGCTGCTGTTTTTTTAGCTGGTGAAACAGTTCATCATGATTATATAAAAAGAAACCGCTGTCGGCATTATTGGATTGCTTTACCAGATCAGCAGCCATATAAATTAATGATGAGCCTTCCCGTTCTAAATAAGACGGGAGCAAAGCCAGTATGCAGTAATTTTTGATGTCACTATAAAAAATATGGAAGGCATGGTGAAAACTTTCTTCGTACCAGCTTACATCAGTAACCATATGTTTGCTGTTGATGATCCCTGTTGTGCCCGAACTGGTAAAGGTAACCTGCACTTCGTCGTTAGTACTTACCACAGGATGTGATTTGAAAAAGCTTATAGGCAGGAAAGGAATATTTTCGACGCTTTTTATAGCCGGGATGTCAATTTTTAGATTGCTAATAAATTCGCGGTAAACGGTACAATTTTGGGCCTGGAAACGAAATATTTGCAAGGCCGTATCAGTAAACTGTTGTTTGTTGCTGATGGAAAATACCTGCTGCTTATCCGGTTTGGTCATGGGCACAAAGATAGATGTTAATAGGCAAATGTGCAGGTCACAAATATGCACTTTGATTTTTTGAATGCTTAAATGCGCAAGTTTCGGGTTTGAAAATGGATGGGTTATGGGGAGTTTTGTTTTATCAAATCATAAAATGATGAACAAATTTAAAATTGTGCCGATATCCAGGGATTATGCGGCGAAGATCAAATCAGCAGGGATTGATGATTTTGGTGATGAAGTAATTGAGCAGGTGGCAACAGGCTCAGGCCCTTGCCGGGTTTCATTGCGGCCATTTATTAAAGGGGTGGATAAGCGCTTGCTTATTAAGCATAGCCCATTTGAAATAGATAATGCTTTTAATCAGCCAGGACCAGTGTTTATTAACAGCGACGACGTGGAGGAATACAGCGATATTTATCGTTTTCCACCAGAAATAAAGGCCAACAAAAAGAGTTTTCCTTTATCATTGATCGGGTATGATGGTGGCCAGAAAATGGTATATACACAGTTGGTAGGCGATGCTGATGTGGACGAACTGATAGGCAATATTTTTGATAGCAATTCCAATGTCCAATACCTGCATGCACGCAACGCGGAGGCTTGCTGTTTTATTTGTAAAATTGAACGCGTTTAAGTTTTTAATTTATTTGCTAAAAACAAGTGTGTCATTTTGGGGTTTTAAAAGATATTATTTAATATATTATTCAATGAAAACGATAAGATTTTTGGCTCTTCCAATTTTGCTGAGCTTTATACTTGTGCTCAGTTCTGCTAAGAAAATGGACGGTGATAAGCAAACGGAAAAAATACACAGCGCTGCTAATGTTTTAAAGGAGTTTGGCAAAATGAAGGAAAGCATTCCGCACGATCTGATAGCGGAATATCAAGGAGTAGTTATTATACCTAACCTGATTAATGCAGGATTGGGCATAGGTGGAAAAAGGGGTAGAGGCGTAGCTGTAGTAAAGCTGGATAATGGCAAATGGAGCGATCCGGTGTTTATTACGCTAACTGGTGGAAGTATAGGCCCACAAATAGGTGTGCAGTCAGTTGACCTGGTGTTGGTATTTCGGCACAAAGGGGTATTAACCAAAGTAAAAAATGGTGATTTTACAATAGGCGGCGATGTTTCAGCAGCGGCAGGGCCTGTTGGCAGAACTTCATCAGCCAATACTGATTATAAACTGGAAGCCGAGGTTTATTCTTATTCAAGGAGTCGTGGATTGTTTGCCGGTATCAGCATAAACGGTTCAAATTTAGGTATAGATAAAAGCGCAAACGCTGCCTTTTATGGTTCCGATATCAGTTCCGGAGATATCTTCGCTACCTCTAAAAGCAGTGCTGCTTCGGTGAAATTATTGAAAGAGACTTTAAGTAATTTGTAATAGGTTTTTGAACCCCTATTGCACTACGGCGTCAAAGGCGCTGTTTAGTATTTTACCGTCCCGTTTCGTTTGCACCCAAATGCGGTAGTTGCCGGGAGCCGGAAATGCGTAAGGGAAAGTAACCATGCCGCTATGATGGTCATCGCCACTCATTGCCGGCATGGCCATTCCTTTCATACCTGCGTTTAAGTAAGCATTACGTTCGTCTTCACTCATCAACCTGATCTTGCCGATGAGGTGGTCAATACTATCCCTGAAAATAGTTGCATTAGGTAACAACGGCGCTTTCCCGCTACTGTTTATCCGGTTTTGAATGATTTGCTGCGAAGCCATGGAATAGTTGCCAACCGGGTGCAGGTGAACATATACCGAACCATCATATTTCAATATAACAGCGTGCCCCATCATACCCATATATGGCTGTAATTTGGCGGGTTTGCCTGATGGATCTTGTATGAAAAAAGTAAGCGGATATACCTTATTGGCTTCAAATGGAGTATTTTCTGAATGCTGCCAGGTAGCTGTAGAGCCGTCGGCCAGTTTCATTTCTGTACCGGGTTTGCCGCAAATAAGCACTGTTTTGCCTGTATACGGATTTTTATTACTGTTTATTGAGTTAGATATTACATAGGTATCGTCAGGGTCATTATACAATACGGTATTACTGTTTGATACATTTTGCGCAATTGGCTTTGCGGGTATATTTACAGTATCGCTAATGGTTTCGGTAAAACCGCTCCAGCGTACAATATCCCCAAATAATAAATAGCGACCTGAAGGAAGATCAGGCAGTTCTGCGAGGTAATTAATACTGTCTTTACGTAAGGGATGTAAATGGGCAAAGGCATCTAAAGTTTTTTCTTTTATCAAAAATAGGTGCATCAGTTTACCGTGATCCGGTACGATATAACTCATTGATTCATCATTTTTTCTCAACCATGCCGAATCAATGTTTAATTGTAATACCATTTGCCTCCCCTGCTTTAATATGCTTGAATGCGCCAATGGAGCTTTATACATAAATCTGCGGTATCGGCTGCTCCACGAGTTCCACCAGGCTGAACCGCCGTATAATATCAACACTAAAACTACTGTGGTGACAGACATTGCGGTGTATTTTTTTCTTTTTGAAGAATTAACCGAAGTTCCCGGCGATAATACACCATCGGTTACACTGGCTCCAATAATGGTGATCATCAATATAACTAATAGCAAACCTAAAGCTGCCAATCCCCAGTCAAGTGAAGCGGGCATGGTTCTTTGTGCTGTGGATACCGCCATTACCGGTATTATGGCCGAGCCTTTACCCAATGGGCCATCAACGGTGATGCGCATGCTGGCCACTCCACTTTGCATTAACCATACCAGGCCCTGAAATTGGCCCGGTGTTCCTTTAACAGGTAAAGCTTCATCTGCTTTAGGCGAGCCTTTATCACCTGCATACCAATATACGGGTTGCAGGTAAACATGATCTACCTGCTGATTATCAATGTAAACTGAAGCATTGGCAGTGCCTGGAATAACATCGGGCGGGTTTATATTTACCATTACCGTATAAGGCCCGGCTTTGCCCTGGAAAATAACGCCCGGGCTGCCAACGTGTGCAAACAAGGTAGATCCGGTTAGCAACAAACAGGTGATCAGTACAAATTTTATAAGCCTCATCTTTGTACCCTCTTCATCCAACCGCCCCATTTAGAGCCAACCCAACCGGTAAATACTGCCAATGCGGCTGCTATCAGCATTCCTTTTAAAAGGTTGAAGCCGGTATCAACATGACCAGGATAAAAGACATAACGATATGGCCAGTTGGGATTTGCGCCAAAATACCAGGAGTATGACCCAAAGAACCAGTTACGTGCCAATAGGGATGTATGAAGGAACCCTCCAAAATTCCATTGCACTACAAAAAATATGAGCAAAAACACCAAAGAAGCCAATACTACCTGCAGAAATGGCTTTTGATGTTTGAACTTAATGAAAACCAGATCGATGCCTAATGCGGGTATGATTAAAAGCAACGGGAAATGAAAAGGCTGGTAATGGTCGAAATGATTTAATACGGGGCCGAGGCGCGGCGTGGCATGGAATAGCGGTAAGATCCATACCATCATAGCCAACACAAACATATAAACTCCTGCCGTAGCGGTAGCAGCCCAGCGCATTTTTGTAGCACGGGAAACCGCAATTAATAGCAATGGGAATATAATAGCCCCAACAATATAGCATACAGCACTGTGGGAACGTGCTTTATTCATGTATTCAGAAAACAGACCGTAAAAAGAGGAAAGCAGCAAACCGGATGCGATAGCGAACAACCAGTTATGCAAAACTATACTGCCGCTTTTAGCGCCATGTGATGAGGATAATACCGCGATCATGGCGCCAAACTGTATCATCATCATGCCGATACCTAATAGGGTGTGCGGCGGCGAAAGAATAACTATGTCAAGACCGTAGGTATTGTGCCACCAATCATCAAAAGGGGCGGATGTTAGCATGGCTATGGCGCCCCATATACAAAACAGCGCACCCAAAGGGCCATAAAATACGCCCCAGAATTTTACGCTGGATTGTTTTTCAATTGCGGTGCCGAAAAATGTAGTCCTGAGCACCTGGTAAGCAGAAAATAACCCTGCCAATATTGCGCCTAAATAAATAACATCATGCGGAGGGGCAAGCAAACCATCACGACCAATACTGGTATGCCATGAAATGTCCCATATAAGGCCCACAATGATACATAGTGATGAAAAAACACTGGCGTATACGTAAGGCTGGATGGCGGTTTCTGCCTGTACAGCTTTTTGTGCCCCGCTGCTATCGGCAATATGCGGAATGTGAATTGAGGTCATAAAGCACTAAGGGTTAAATCGATATAAATATAGAAAAAATCTCAATTATTATTTTCGTTGATCGAGATCAGGGCTTCCATACTTTTTTCATCAACACCCCCGACAGCGCCGACATTCCGCCAACTAACCCGCCGATGAGGGCGGTGATCAATAGTAAGAATATCCAATGATGCGGCAAGGGAAACAATTGGATAACCCGGTTGGCGAGTATATTATTGTTTGGGACAGTTTTTAGCAGGACTAATATTGACCAGGCAATAAACACTCCACCAAAGCCAGACCAGAATGACCGTCCCGATGTTTTGCCGATAAAAAAGGCAGCTAAAAACGCAATGATGGCTATCATCCACCAGGGCAAAAAGTAGCTGCAGGCAAAGGACAGAACGAGGATGATTAAGAGTAACATGCTTTCTTTATTTAATATATCTTGTTATTCCGATTGCAAAACGAAGTTTTCTCCGTCTTGGTGAAATCGGGATAACGTGGTTGTTTAATTTGTTTTGTTCAATATCAATGTCGATTTTATTTTCTCCGGACTTTCACTTTCAGAACTCAAAAACAATAATTCATTTAGTTGCCCATCTTTCCAGGTTTTAAACAGATCTTCATAATAAAAACTTCCGGGGTTGCCAGACTCGCCGCCGGGAAAAACGCCATAGCCCTTTACTGTTGGCCCCATTTGTACCACCATGCGCCATGATGGTCCGTTGCCGCCTTTTAATGCGTTAATTACGGCACCCGCGCCGCCTGCTGCAAATTGGCCGGCACCAAAACCCGGCAGGTTGGCTAAATGATTAATATGTGTGTCCTTTACGTCGCCCCATTGCCATTTTTTACCCGGCTGGCCATATTTGCGCAGCATTTCATCAGCGGTAGCAATAAACGATTGCAGCACTATATCGGGGCATGTTTCTTTAGCGGGCGTAGTGATATTATCAAACCATTTTGAATTGGGATCATTCACTAATAATTTCTCTGTCATGTCAATTGAAGGGGGATTCAGCAAGGTGTTTTTTTCGTAGAACTCATCGCCCCAGGTCATGTCATAAAACTTAAGCCACCAGCTATTAAATATGCTTGCTCCAACAGAATTTGCTGCAAAATGCATATCCCATTGTTTAACCAATTGTAATACCTCTAATTGGTTTTTGTTCAATTTTGATGTATTAAGGTATTTAAAAAAAGACGGCAATACATCATGTGCACGCATGCTGTAATTATCCATTTGCATTACCCTCATACTATCCACGGTAGCTTTTTGCATTGCTGTAAGCAGGTTATTTATCCGTTTTCCACGGTCATAAGGGCCAAACTGCCAGTTAATATAATACGGGTAAGTTGGGTCGGTTGATGATTGATTGGCCGAACTGACAAAACCACGCGGCGGGTTTTTAACAGTAGGATTTTGATCAAAAGGGATCCAGCCATGCCAGTCGTTGGCCGGGTCGCTGCCATCCATAATGTATTTGCCCTGATCCCTGAATTTGAGTGGTATTTTGCCGTTTGGTGTGATCGCGATGTCCTTATCGTTGCTGGCAAAGATGAAATTTTGTGCAGGGGCAGTGTAATAAGTTAAAGCCTTGCGATAGTCGTCATAATTCTTTCCCCGGTTTAGCAGGTAAAAGGTCATAAACTCATCCGATTCATCATGAGCTACCCAACGCAGGGCATCACCAATGGGGATATTCTCCCTGCCTTTTGGTTTTTGAACGGCATTTTCATATACAACAGGGCCGTGATGGGTGTATAATACGGTATCATAAAGCGGTTTTTGTCCCCTTATATTGATAACCTCTATGCGCTTGCTTACCTTGTTCCAGCGGTTATTGTACCAGTACTCACTTTTGGTGTTGTCTTTAAAACGAACCTGGTACCAATCAAGCACATCGGCATCCACATTAGTAACGCCCCAGCTTATTTTTTGATTATAACCTATTACCACGCAGGGCGCCCCGGGTAACGAAACGCCATACACGTTTACCGTAGGCGAAGACAGTTGAAGCTGATACCAAATAGAAGGGAAAGTTAAATTCAGATGTGGGTCATTTGCCAGGATAGGGTAGCCCGCAGCGGTTTTACTACCGCCAATAACCCAATTATTGCTGCCAATCCCTGGTTCCCGCTCTTTGGGTTTAATGCTGTCCGTCATTTGGGCAACAAAACCTGCTGACGGTTTTGGGATAGGGAGGGGCTTGAAATTCCATTTGGTGCCTGCGGGGATAATAGGGTCTTCATGAAAAGGATAATCCGGGAAAAGGTGGTTTACATCTTTTGCGCCAAACTTTTTTAAGTTGTTGGTCATCGCAAACTGGTCAGATCCGCCTGCCAACGTTTCGGACATCAGCTTGAGGAGGAACGCGCAGTTGATCGGCTTCCATTCTTCGGGG
>JAQBOK010000116.1 GCA_028288085.1 Mucilaginibacter sp. | reverse complement strand
CAATATAGATTTAAAATTTCGCGAAAATCAATTTAAACTGCTTCAATCTCCATTATACGGTCCTCGAACTCATCATTAGCAATAAATGATTTGTTTTTGATCCGGTTTTTGTAAGAGTAAATGGTATTAACCGAATATGCAAGGAGTTTGGCAATACGGTCGTTATCATGAATGCCCATTCTTATCAACGCGAAAATCCGGTGCTCGGTGCTAAGCAACTGCCCTTCAGGAATGCAGATCATTTCATCTGCATTAAATAGGGAATTAAACTTATTGATAAAGTCAGGGAACAGTCGCAGAAAAATTTTATCAAAAGTGTGAAAAAGCTGTAGTCTTTCGTTCTCAAGGTTCAGGTTTTTAACAGCAGCCTGCGCATCCTCGTAACGTTTGCTGCTTAGCTTTTTATCCAGCGACTTTTGAAAACTTTCCAGCTTTTCAATGTAGATGGAATTGATGTTGAAATAATAGCCTATATATTCATTCTTGATCTTATTGGCTGTACTTAAATTCCGGTTCAATTCTTCTAATGCCAGGTTACTTTCCTGCAGGGATACATTGGCAGCCTTAATCAGGTTATCAGCTATGCGCAGTTTTTTCAACTGCCTAAAAATGATAAAGGCAAATACAACCACGGCAATTACCAGCAGGGTAATAATAAAGGAGTAAGTATAAAGTAGCTTTTTTTGATGCTCTATCTGGTTGATCCATTGCGCTTCAATGATAGGAAGGATACTGCTGATCTTTACCTGGCGGTGCAAAGCGCCATAAAATGTAGCTTCGTCCATAGCTTGCTTTATGTAGACGTAAGCGTTATTAATATCGCCATTTTTATACAATATATCAGCCAGTTTATAACTGGCAACAGTTTCTTTTGTAGCAGATTGAATATCAGAAATGGCAGCTTTTATCAATAGTTCTATAGATTTTTCCTGGTTGCCCTTTACAGCATATATAAAGCTTAAACAACAGGCATTCACTGCAAAATCATGTGGGTTAAGGTTGGGTATTTTTAAAAGGGCTATATAATTCTTTTCGCCATTTTTATAATCACCTGTTCTTAGGTTCTTTAGCCCTTCCAATTCCAGGTAATTGAATTTGCCGGGTTCGCATAAAACAAGTGCCGAATCAATACAACTGATGCCTTTAGGGTTATAAATTGCTGTATAATCAGCGCTTCGGTTATAATCAGACAGATCAAAATAACTACGGGCTTTAATAAAGTAATACTCAGCTTTATCCCTGGCCGGTAACGCGTTTATATTGATACTGTTCAACTCTTCCAGCGTTTCTTTAAACAAGCCCGATGAAAGCAACGTAAATGCCAGTTTCATTTTGGCCGAGGCGATCAGGAAGGGATTCTTCAGTGCAATGGATGTGGCTTGTAGTTTTTTTGCATAGTTGTATGACGAATCATAACTGAATGATTTGTATTGTTCATAAAGCGAATCATATAATACATATTTTGCTTTTGATGACCCGGCATTTGATAACTGCCGGTTTAAATTACTGATATCATCTTGTTTTTTCTTTACATAATCCTCTTTATTGGCCAATACCGTATTTAGTTTATTGAGTAAACTATCAGTTGTTGATTGCGCATAGCCTCCGCCGATAAAGCATAAACCATAAAAAGTAAAAATCAATAGCTTTCCCAGCTTCATTCTATTTCTTTTATACAGGATGAATTATAAAAATTAAAATTAGAAATCTTTTTAAGTTTAACGACTACCAGTATTCTTAAGGTCCTTAAAAGGCATTGGATCATGATTTTAAATCCTGATCAGGGATTAAAGTAAATCCACCCTGCTTTTATAGTTGTTTTGCAAATAATAAAATACATTATTGTATTTGCAGCAAGTGTGTAGCCATTGGTCTTTTAGCCAATTTTTTGTTGGGACTGCGTAAAAACTTCATGATTCGATCTTCTTCGTAACCAGGTCCATCACATTCCGAATGGTAAGATCAGCTGTAATTTCATTATTGTTCACTGTTGCAGTGGGGTGCTTTTCATTCACAAAGCTATCAAGCCGTCCCGCAAGTTTGGTACACATCGCATCATTAAAGCCCAGTGTGCTTAAGGTGGTGTTGTAATCAGGTAAAACCATATTTACAATATCACTGATGATCTTATTTACTTCGGTTTCAATAGAGGCCATAAGATTGAGTTTAAGTTGTTTGCAATTAATCAGGTAATAATAGCAATCTAATATAAGGATAAATTTATCGTATTATATCCCACCAATTAAATTGTATAATCTGAATTTAAACACCTTAAGGCATCATGATTTTTTATAAAACAGGCTAAAACAGATGGTGAAAATTAAGATAAATTGAACTACATGGGTTCAAGTACGGATATAATATTCCCTGCCGGATCGGTAAACCAGGCGATTGTTGGGCCCCCGTTACCACGTACAATGCCCTTTTCATCAGTCTTTAGCTGCTCCATATCATAATGCTCGAAACGCACACCGCGTTGGGTAAGTTCATCCACCGTTTTTTCCACATCATCAACCGGGAAATTAAGAACGGTGAAAGTTGCAGGAGTATGGTTGGGCTTTGGATAAACAATAATATTAGTGCCGCCTGCCATATATAATGTTAATAAGCCATGGTTTTCGGTTACTTCCAACCCGAGTATGGTTTGATAAAACTCCTTTGCTTTTGCCAGGTCATTTACTGAAAAACCGCTAAATGCTTTTGAATCTTTAAACATAGGTTTGATGTTAAATTGGTGTATGCCAAATTTAGTAACATCAAACCTATGCAAGGGGTTTTAAATACGTCAAAATAAGGGGCTTATTGCGACATGCTTAGGTTGCATCAGCACTATCAATCCTCTTTCTCAACAAATTCTTTAATGGATTTGCCAATAATGTAGGTCCAGCCTCCGGCAAAACTTTCTCTTGCAAAATTTTTATCGTCAGTTGGGAATGTTTCCAGCCCTTCGTGGGTAAGCTTAATCCTGGTTGCGTTTTCCTCAGCAAACAACTCAAAAGTTACAAATGAATTTCCTTTATATCCATCATAGCGCCAACTATATTGTAATTTTTTTCCGGGTATAACTTCTGTAACCTTGCATAAATGATGGTAAGTTTTATCTTCAGCTCCTCCTTCAAAGCTAAACTCAAAGCCTACTTCAGGCTTAAATTCGCTGAGATCAAAATACCATTGTTTCATTTGGTCTTTGTCGGTAATTGCCTTCCATACTTTTTCAACAGGAGCATTTAGGGTTCTTTCAATTACAAATGGTTCAGTTTTCATTTTCCTTTGGTTTTTTTAATTGATTTGATTTTATTTTTAGATATATCGGTATCCTGAGCCAGAAAATTTTCCAGGGCATTTAATTTGTCAGTCCAAAAAACCCGGTACTGCTCTACCCATTGCGATACCTCGTCGAGTTTTTGCAGTTTAGCCTCGCAATAGCGTTCGCGGCCCCGCTGTTTGATAGTAATAAGCCCGCATTGTGTTAAAATTTTGATATGTTTTGAAATAGCAGGCCGGCTGATATCAAAACTTTCGGCAACAGCATTTAAGTTTAACGATTGATGTGATATCATATTAATGATCGCTCTGCGGGTAGGGTCGGCTATTGCCTGGAATACGTCTCGTCTCATTTTGTGTGATTGAATTTGTAACCAATCAGTTACAAATATATACGAAACCAATTGGTTACACAATTTTTTTAAAATATTTATTTAGGGCATTTTGATATCTAAATCCAGTTAATTGAATAATTTTAGATCATTATTATGACCGATCAGATCAACAACCCGCTTCACGGCAAAACATTAGAAATGGTACTAAATGAGTTGGTAGCCCAATATGGCTGGCCCGAATTGGGCTATCGTATCCGTATCAATTGTTTTTTGGACGATCCAAGTATTAAGTCCAGCTTAAAATTTCTTCGTAAAACGCCCTGGGCACGCAAAAAGGTAGAGGAACTATATATCAGTAGTTATAGGGCATAAAGCTGTTTCATTTTATTAAAATTGTCGCGCTTTAATGCATTTTCCTAAAAAACTCCTACATTGAACTCACCAATTCTAAAAGGAAATTTAAACTTATGGGAAATATCAATTCAAGTAAGCAGGATGATCATACTTACGATGCTATAGTAATCGGGTCGGGTATTAGTGGGGGATGGGCAGCAAAAGAACTTTGTGAGCAGGGATTAAAGACCCTGATGCTGGAGCGGGGGCGAAATGTAGTGCACCTGAAAGATTATCCTACGGCAACAAAAAATCCCTGGGATTTCCCTCATCGTGGCCACGAGCCTTTATCAGTTACCAAAGAAAATCCAATTGTTGAAAAATGTTATGCCTACGGCGAGGCCAGCGCTCATTTTTTTGTAAAAGATAAGGAGCATCCTTATATACAGGATAAACCGTTTGATTGGATCAGGGGTTACCAGGTGGGCGGTAAGTCATTATTATGGAACAGGCAAACCCAGCGATGGAGCAAATATGATTTTGAAGGGCCTGCACGTGATGGCTTTGCGGTAGACTGGCCCATTCGTTACGAAGATATAGCCCCCTGGTATAGCCATGTAGAGCTGTTTGCAGGTATAAGCGGGAATAAGGATGGCGTGGAGACGCTGCCCGATGGTGAGTTTTTACCGCCATGGGAAATGAATACGGTAGAGAAAGCAATTCGCGAAAAAATAATAGCCAATTATAAAGACCGGCACGTGGTTATTGGCAGGTGTGCGCATTTAACGCAACCCAAAGAGATACATCTGCAGCAAGGCCGGGGCCAGTGCCAGGCCCGTAATTTATGCGAGCGTGGCTGTCCTTTCGGGGGGTATTTTAACTCTAACTCAACCACTATCCCCTGGGCCGCTAAAACAGGGAACCTTACTTTACGCCCCGATTCGGTGGTACACTCTATTATCTATGATGAAAAAAAGGGAAAAGCAGTAGGTGTAAGGGTGATAGACGCGCATACCAAACAGGCCACAGAATATTTTTCGAAAATTATATTTGTTAACGCGGCAACGCTCAATACAAACCTAATATTGCTTAACTCAACCTCGTCACGCTTCCCTAATGGTTTGGGCAATGATAATGGACTATTGGGTAAGTATGTAGCGTTCCACAATTATCGTGGTTCTATGTCGGCCAATTTCGACGGACATCTTGATTCCTATTATTACGGGCGTCGTCCGGCTGCTGTGATGATGCCTAACTTCAGGAATGTTTATAAACAAGAAACGGATTTTCTGCGCGGGTACATGGTGTTCTACAGTGCCACAAGACCGGGCTGGGGGCACCAGGTAGAAGGTGAGCAATTAGGCGGGGCATACAAAGATGCCATTGCTGAAGCCGGTGGATGGAATGTATTTATGATGATGCAGGGCGAAACCATCCCGAAGGAAACTAATCATGTAAGCTTAAGTGCCGATCAAAAAGATGATTGGGGCATACCCTTATTAAAAGTTTCGGTTGATTATGATGCTAATGATGTAAAATCGCTAAACGACTTTTTGGTACAGGGTGCAGAAATGCTGGATAAAGCCGGATGCAAAAACATCAGCACAAACGATAGTAAACAAGCTCCCGGATTAGATATCCACGAAATTGGCGGCGTAAGGATGGGTAAAGACCCTAAAACATCCCTCTTAAACAAATGGAACCAGATACATGCCTGCCCCAATGTTTTTGTGACCGATGGCGCCTGCATGACCTCCACCAGCACACAAAACCCATCGCTTACTTTTATGGCCATAACCGCCCGTGCTGCTAACTATGCGGCAGAACAGCTAAAGAAGGGAAACCTGTAAATTATAATTTCTTGCCGCATAATAAAAGCCCGCGCATCTTGAAAAAGATACGCGGGCTTTTTGATTATTAAAGTGCTGGGTAACAAGGTATTTATCACGCAAATTTTTCAGGTGTTTTCAATTTAAAGAAATGAATAATAAATGCAATAGTTACCAATAGTTAAAATATTAACCATAATTTATATTCTGTAATAATATAAGAAAAGACCAAGCCATCATATTAAATACCGTAAAAACCACATACAAATACCGTGTTTTTACTGTGTTTTTTTTGTTTTATCTATTTAAATTCACTTTAGATAAATTATTTAATTGATTGTATAGCAGTTGATTGAAAATAATACCCTGTATGCCTAAAAGGGGAGGAAGAGCAGGCGAGGAAATTGTTTAATAAATTATGAGGCAGAAGTAAAATAGATTCTCCTGCGGCATGCAAACCTACTGAGGGAGGTGGGCTTAAATTATACAAATAACTAATTAAGAAATGGCACAACTCAAAGTAGTCATAGACCAGTTGAACCAGCGAAACAGCATACCCGCCAGTCTTCCCGACCCGGATAGCATTGTTGGCGTAGTTAATAATGGTTACACATTTCAAGGGACGCTGGTGGGTGCTGCTGACATACCTAATTCAGCGCTGGGTACGTGGTATGTAGATACAAACAACTTTTACTATTGGGGTGGCGGATTGGTTGATTTGGATGGTGGTGATACAAATACGGTTGTTAATAGCGGTGGAAACGATCAGGATGAGATTGTATCCGGACCTAATCCTGGGAGAGGAGATATGACTCCAGAACCCACGAATTCAATAATATTAAGCCTTCAAATAAATAAGATTTGGGAATTAAATGAAACAGGACAGAATGCCATAGTTGCAATTTTAGATAGTGGGATTGCACTAAATTGTCCTGATTTAAGCGATGCAGTTGGAAATGGGGTGAATGGCGGATTAGCCAGTGCTGGATTTAGAATGAAAACCTTTATAGAGGGGGATGTTTCAGTGAACGATGATATAGGTCATGGTTCACATTGTGCTGGTTTAATTGCTTCGAGAAATACTGAACAATCTATTGGTATTGCTAAAGGATGTAGCCTCTACGTTGGAAAAATTGTAAATGCCTCTACTGATTTTTCTGCAAGTACAATCATCAGTGGAATTCGGTGGGCGGCAGGTTTAGATGATGGAAGCCCACAAGATATTGACATTATTTCACTTAGCGGTGGCAGTCTTTTAAACGTGCCGGATATGCAACCCACGATAGAGGAGGCCTTGAGTAAAGGAAAAATATTGGTTTTCTCAATTGGCAACAGAGATCCATTAAGTTTGCCTCAAGGAGGAACCTATCCCGCGTTATTTGATGAAGTCATTTCAGTAGGTGCCATTGATTTCGAAAATGTTTTCCAAGATTATAGTTATCAGAGTTCGAATTTAACAATTGCGTGCCCCGGTACAGGTATTTTATCTTATTGGCTTCAAGGAGACACCAACACCGTAAAAGGTACAAGTCAAGCTGCTGCTATTTGCTCTGGAGTTATTGCCCTACTTGTATCAAAATTGAAAAAGAAAGGATTTAATGCAAAGGAGATTCAAGATAAAATTAAAAAAGCATTATTGTCTTCACCAACTAGTTCAATTAATGAATATACTTATCGATACTTAACCCCCCTTCAATTATATGAAAGCTTATAAATCAACCTTCATTTTATTTTTTTTGTTGCTGTTTGCTGGCATGATAGAAAAGGTGAACGCCCAGAACGAATACTACGACGCTGTCGCTATTGCTAAATCATTAGATAAAAATGGAAATTTTGGGCCTAAACAATTTACAGTGTTACATAAATATTTTACAGGGAAAACCGATAATCAAATTGCGACGGATTTGTCTAACAATCCATTCTTAAAGTCATATTTTAATGCGGCAAGTCTGGCAACAGTACCGGAAGATTATTTAAAAAATGCAACGAGCCTGTCTTCTATTGGGAATCTTAACGTAACTAATTTTGCCGACGGGATAGCCCAATTCCTTATCCAGAGAGGCAAGGAAGAAATCGAAGTCGCTTTTTTTCAAAGAATGCAAACGTTCACAAGGAAATATCCTGAAGTAAAAATTGTTTTTCCATCAACGGCTAACTTTATTAATAGTATTGATTCTTACAATTATTCGGCAATGTTGCCTGCTTTAAGAGCCGCGTTTCAAAAGGATATGAACTCGCTCACGAGCAATTTAATTAATCTACGAACTCCTGCGAGCTACTCAGGATATAGCACAGATACTGCTATTAAAAAAAGAGCTAATCAAATATGTGCATTTCTAAATACCACTTTACCGGGCAGATCAGGTATAGGTGCTCTGATTGTGGCCAATGGTATAACTAAGGGAAATAATGCGGCAGACATAATTAACCAATTAGCTAATGACCCGATTAGCGATCCAAAAACAGCAGACGATATTTTTACTAATTCCATTCAGTTTGTGAACGTCCTATCTCAATCACTGCGGAGCAACGATCAAGGTAAAATTTGGATTACCAGGCAACAAATAAATGACTTTGTGAAAGATAACGATGCACTTCAAATTTATTTGGGGTTACTTTATGCACATGATCAAAATAATGCTCATCATATACAGTTTATTCTTACCAAAACAACCATTACGCTTACAACATTCCTCGCCAATTTAAAGGCTAATTGGTCCAGGGCTTCTAGCACATTTGTACAAAGTTTTACAGACGTGGCAAATGCAGCCAGTGACATAGCGGACAATTCAAAAAATATTTTGGATGTTAAAAAACAAGGCGATCAGTCCTCTATATTAACATATGCAAACTATGTGTCCTCAATATCCGGCTTTTTAAAATTATCTATGACCTTGTTACCCAACAATAGCAACGTTCAATCTGAATTGTCAGAGATAGGTGGTGCGGTTAGCAAGTTTAATGCAATTATAGACGATGCTGGGAATAGCTATTACTACATCAAATCACAGAACTATGGCGCTTTGGTTCTCAGTACATCATCAATCGTAGCCGAAATAGTAGGAGCTAATTATCCCTTTAAGAACGATTATATTACCTATGGTACTTTTATGGCTGATATTATAGAAGCTAAAAGTTCGTCCGATGTTCAATCAGCGATTGAAGCGGTTGCTCTTCCCGCTGGCAGTTATTCTGTAAAACAAAAGTCTAAATATAATATTTCACTGAACGGATATATCGGCTATACAGCTGATATCAATCAAGGTCAGGGTGTAACTGCCCCGATAGGTTTTTCAGGCACCTTAGGTTCTAAAAAAGGTATACCTGTTACCCTTTTTATTGGCCTAATTGACGTAGGTAGTTTTGTTTCTTACAGATTAAATAACGGAACGACAGACCAAATAAAACAACAAGTTACTTTAGAAAGCATCATAGCGCCTTCAGCGCAAATATTTTTCGAGATACCAAAATGGCCGGTCGCTATTGGCGGCGGCGTGAGAATGACACCTAAAGTATCTTATTCAACGGCTACAAATATGACCTCTACTGTGCCATCAAAAGTAGCCGCCAACATTTCTATCCTAATTGATATTCCGTTTTTCACGCTGCATAACAAAACATTCTAATGGAATAGAGTAAGATATTGAATCCCCCTTACACCTTCTTTTCCGGCAGATCAAACGCAACGGCATTATGCTCAAAGTGTCCCTTGTGAGAGCCATCGCAGAAAGGTTTGTTGGCCGACAGGCCGCAGCGACATATAGAAACTATGGTTCTGCCCTGCAGGCCATAGTTGTTGCCTTGCATGTCTACTATTTCAAAGTCGCCATCAATTTTTACTGATCCGTTGTTATTTATTGTAAGCTTAGTTGTTGCCATAATTTATTTTCTATGCCGCAAAAGTAATATAAAAGGCGAAAGGACAAGGGTGAAAGATAAAAGGTTTAACAAGTAAAAGATATTTAATCTTTTCGCTTTTAATCTTTCGCCTAACCTTCAAAAGCCGCTATCATCTAATGCGAACGTGACTTTATTGTCTTTCCATTTGCCTTTTGTAAAATCAGGAAATTCTTGCGGCTGGTTTCCACTTGCCAGTGATTTTTCTGATAACGGGGTAATCACGCTCATGGTAACCGAATCATAAACATCAATAGGAGTGGGCCCTTTCTTCTTTACTGCTTCTACAAAAGCATTAAACACAAACCAATCCATCCCCCCGTGCCCGGCGCCCGATGCTTTTTCTGAATATTTTTTCCAAAGCGGATGATCGTATTTTTCGAACCATTCTTTTACCGGCTCCCATTCATCATCCTTTTTTGATTGATGTTCTATATAAAGCGATTGCGCCACATCCATCCATATTCCCTTGGTGCCCTGCACCCTGAAGCCTAATGAATAAGGCCTCGGCAAATGTGTGTCATGACTCAATAATACCGTTTCGCCATTGGCGCAATTAAGCACAGTAGTAATCACATCGCCGTTTTTAAAATTGATCTTGCCCGTAGGGCTTCCGGGAGCTAACTCCTCTACATAAGCATTTAATCCCCGTGATTTAGAAGCAAAGGAAACGAGATTAGTAAACCTGTTGCCCCGGTTTATATTGGCATAATGCATTACCGGTCCGGCGCCATGCGTAGGATAGATGTCACCATTCCGGTCAATATTAAATTGGGTGCGCCATTGGGCCTCGCTAAATGCTTTTGGGCCAAATTCTACACCTTTGCCGCCAAAAGGTTTACCATCATTAAATAATACATTTCGTAAATTATGTTGGTAGCCGCCTTCCAGGTGAATGATCTCAC
>JAQBOK010000073.1 GCA_028288085.1 Mucilaginibacter sp. | reverse complement strand
AAACCACGGCGGTAAAGCGCTTCAATAGTAGGCGCAGAAAGTCCCCGTATTCCGAAAGGAAGCTGCTTCAATCGCGAGTGCGGATCCTCCGCCTTTTCCAGTACCATGACCGAGCATTTTTTCAAAGCCAGTTCACAGGCGAGAAACAAGCCAACAGGACCAGCGCCTGCGATAATTACGTCATATATAGGGGTGTTTTGTTCATTTTTCATTTGTATGTTATTTTTTTAGCGCTTTGACAACCAGGTCAAAGGTTTTCCAAAGTAATTTGTCGTTCATTTTAAATGGCTCACCCGCCGGGTTTTGTCCCCTATGATGGAAGTTTATTAACGTGTATAGGGGTGCAAACGCAATAGACCAGTAAACTTCAAGCGGTAAGTCGTCAATCTCTCCACGGTTGATTGCATTTTGCATGAAGCGGCTCACCATATCCTTATATCCATTTGTAGCTTCCGTGAAATGGTATTGATAGGTAGAGCTTTGTAACTGTTCGAAAAATGAACTCAGCAGAGGCTTGTCCATAAAGTATTTATAACGAGTTTTCCATTGTACACGCAGCCCCTCTTCAAAGCCCGCATTACAGTCAAACTCACTGGTCATGATATCACTTGCCAATTTTCCTTCCTCGCAAGCTATTTTTATAATGAGGTCATCACGGTCCTTATAATATATGTAAAGTGTGTTCACGGAAATTTTACAAGCCTTTGCCAGCTTATTCATGCTGAACCCTTCCAGGCCCTCTTTCACTATTAATTCAATAGACCTTTTCTTTACTAAGTTTTCTTTATCAATGTTTCTTGTTCGCATAAGCGCACAAATATAAAAGAATATTCATTCTTTTATAACGTATATTTTATTTCTTTCATCAATATAATCACCTCACATGTTGTAAATCAGCGGACGAGATCTCCGACAACGAGTGATATATATAGATCGTCAGCATGATTGATGTGTTGTGGTTCATTAGATAAAAACTATTTAGGAATTATAAATATTCATTGAGTGTCTATTTTCCTGTAATTTATTTATTAATCAGCTTTTTGGCAAATTCCAGTTCAAGATCATTTCCATTGAGTTTGTCGGCTATTTTCGGTGTAACTTCATAGTTGGGAAACAACCCATGATCCTTAAATTGATAATCTTTTACGGCCATAACATACTTCATCAACGGTATAGCGATCCTGATTTTCGTATTTGGTAAGGTCATCTCCGGTACCATGCCGGAATTATTTCCATAATAGCCCCCGCCGGATTCCTCGCCGATGAAGACCGCGCCTGTATTGGAATGAATCATCGAAATACACTCGCTGGCAGTGGAAAAACACCCCCCATTGATCAATACATAGATTTTACCGGAATAGGTGGGCAACGAAGGTTTTTGCTTGCCCACGTTTGGGTGCCTGATCACATCAAATGTTCCCGCCGCGTTTACTTTCAACATGCCGGCAGGTACCTTCGGGCTGCGCATATGGGTGTATTTGAAAAACCCGAAACTGTCGGCACTTGTGGTTAGCGAGGCATAATAATCAAAATCACGAGCGGTTAAATAAGAGAATAAGAGTTTTCCGTACTCATCCGTACCCCCATGGTTATTCCTGAGATCAATGATCAAATTTTTTATTTTATTGGAATCAATGTGGTTAAAAGCCGATTGAAGAAAATTTGGAAGATCGATCTTCTGCTGCTCCAGCACATCTCCGTCAAAAGTTTCAATTTTCAAATAAGCGGTCTTTTTACTATCCATTAACTTGAACTCCAACGGATCCGATAAAAAATGATCTGGATATTTTTTATCGCGGATCGCATTCAGGTCACTAAAAAGCAACCCTGTCAGCTTTACTTTTTTTACGCTGCTGCCGTTGTCAGACAGGTATTCAACCGTGTAAGAACAAGTGTCTCCGTACAGATAATAATAATACCTGGTGAAATATTTTGAATAAGTGAGATTGCGGTATTTGTACGTTTTATTATTCCCATCAGCCGGCATGATCGCAAACATATCCTTTAGCATTACTTTGGTGGAATGTCCGTTGACAGACACGATACGGGCGCCCACAAAACCTTTATCCTGAAGGACTGAAAAATTGGTTAAAATAAACAGTTTGCCGTCTGAATAAAAAGGTTGAAATGGAATCGCGGTTGCCTCTTTATCAAATTTATCCTGGTCAATTTTAGGGGCCAGAACTGCCAGATGCCCGCAACCTATTTGCGAAGTAATTTTACTCAACAATATTTGATATTCCTTTTCATCCATTGGCCGGGTGATAGCCTTCTCCGCCGCATCAAAAATTGAATCCATTGCTGCTTTCGAATGGTAGCGATATATTCCGGGGTGGCCTTCTTCCAAAGCCGACCTGAAAATTTTGAAATCGCTTTTTAATTCCGCTACAGAATAATTGGATCTTGTAATGGTTTGTGCAAATAGTAAGCAGGGAAGAAATAGTAGTAATAATATTGTTTTGATTTTCATAATGATAATTTTATAATGATGATTTGTTTACTGAAGGCCTGAAGCCTTTGACAACGAGGTAGATGCCCAGTGAAAATTCAAATACTGCTACAAGAACTGCAGACAATCCTGCCAAAAGAGAATGTTGCCCGATGACACCTAATAGCACGGCGAAGTAGCTGGCCAGAAGTGGGGCCGCTCCTATAATTCCGATCAGGGAAAGGCCCCGGGGCACAAGGCGGGAATGATATAGCATGAATCCCAGTAACAGGTCGCATACGGCCGGCATAAAGCTTTGCCCAAGGAGGAAAATGCGATCATAAAGGGTAGCAAGAGCATGGCTGGTGGCCAACGCATTTGCTCCAGCTCCTGCCTGTCGCAGGGTAACAATCGACAAAAGGAATGCCACGCCGACGAAAATTGTGCCAGATTCCAGAATCCGGGCGGCGACGAGACCGAGTGCGGCGCTTTCATTCTGCTTCCTGAGCACCGGGTACAGTGCGACCGCGGTGCCGATACCTGCGAGGGCAACGATTATCTCAAGTATTCCGCCGATGATGACAGCAGTATCAGGGCCGCGACCTGCGATATAGTTTGGATCATGTACCGGGCCATAGAGAGCGAGGGTCGGGATTGAAACGAAGGTTAGCAGGTAGAATATGCCGGCGACCAGCGCGGTCTTCCGCAGCGGGGTCATCGGCATTGGTAAGGTTGATTTATCCGTGACAATTGCGATAGTTGGGATTGCATTCATTTTCTTAAATTTTCGACTGCTTATTGTTAAATATTAGTTTTTTCCCAACGGATTGGTCTTCCATGGATTGGAAATGTGCAAACTGACAATAAAGCTCCTGTTATACATTTCATGACCGTAAGAAATATTGGTCAAGCCGTAATTGTACCTCAGGTCCAGGGTTATCCGTTTTGTTTTCGTATGAAAAGTATAGCCACCACCGGCCTGCAACCCTGCTTCAAAGTGTTTGAACCCTTCGTCTGCTTTACTAAATGAAAAATCAGCGGAGGATCCATCAGTTTTCCAGCTTCCGGCAAAATTATAGGTGATAGCAGGTCCGGCATTAACATGAAAGTCGCTAAAATGAAAACGGGCCAATACAGGTAGTTCAAATGCATACAGACGAAGCGTTGATTCACTGTTTGTAAGTGGATTGTTCGCCTTGAGCTTACCACCCTTTGTGGTTATATAAAACTCAGGTACCAAAGAGAACGACGGTGTAATACCCGCTTGAAATGACACTCCCAGTTGGGCACCTAAAATGGATTTTTTATAATCTTTCAGGGCAGTATTTGAATTTCCATAATTGAAATTAGTACTCATTACATTAAGCACCAAGTCTAAATAGGTTTTCGCTGTTTTAGTACTGTCCCTGCTTGTTGATCCTGATCTGCCTGTTTGTGCAAACGTGTTTGTGCATAGGACGATCAAACCAAGTATGAGTCCTATGAGTAGTTTCCTTTTCATTTTATTTGTTTAGGTCAATCTGTATTGATTAACTTAATCAAAAGTATATGAACGGGTTATGACCGGCAATTTTGTTATGCAAAGCAGGCTCAAATGTCTGCATCAGGCTGATTTTAGCCTGCAAAATATCGGGAGATCACAGCCCGCTATTAATGAGTTGGAAGAAAATGTCTTTGTAGGTATCCGAAATAGGTATCAACTGATCTGCAATTTTAATCCTGCTGCGCTCAATTGATTCGATCTTATTGAGTGCAACCATATACGATTTGTGCACCCGGCAAACTATACTCGTAGGGATCAGCCTTTCAAACTCACTGAAATTCTGCAGGGTCATTACCTTTTTATTCACTGCATGAATTCTCCGGTAATCCCTCATACCTTCGATGTACACAATTTCGTTAAGCATGATCTTTTCCAGACGGTTTTCAGTCTTGACAAAGATGAACTCGGGTTGAGAGCCTGTTCTGTGTTGAACTAAATTTTCCTGTGCTTTATTTACCGCTTGTAAGAAGCGGTTAAATGTAAATGGTTTTAAAAGATAGTCTGTGATCTGCAGTTCATACCCCTTTAGTGCATATTCCTGGTATGCAGTGGTGATGATCACCTGACTGTTTATTTTTGAACTTTCCAATAATTCAATACCGGATAGTTCATCCATATTGATATCCAGGAAAAGCAGGTCAACTTTGTTGTTGTTTAAATAGTTAAGCCCGGTAAGGGCGTTATCAAACGTGGCACTTAAATGCAAAAAAGGAACTTTGTTTACAAAGTCCATGGTTTTTTCCAGCGCAAGCGGTTCATCTTCAATAATAATGCAGATATATTTATCCATTTGGAATTGTTAGGTTAATGGTGTACAGTTCATTGGTTTTGTCCACACGTAAACTATGTTTTCCTTTATAAAGAAGCTCAAGCCGTTTTCGGATCAATTCGTTACCCAAGCCGCTGTCGGGTTGCCGGACCGATGTCGTCGGATCGAACTTATTGGCACATATCAATTGTATATTTTCATCATGAACATAGATATTGATCGTGATCGCGTTTTCGATTTTCTTATTATGGGTATGTTTAAACGCATTTTCAATAAACGGTATAAAAACCATCGGGGCGATTAATTTATTACCCATTACTCCGGTCACCGAAAAATGCACATAATTCAGATTCGCCGTTCTTATTTTTTGTAACGCGATGTATTTTTCCAGGTATTCTACTTCTTTGTAAAGCAGGATCTGATCAGTTTTAGTTTCGTAAAGGATGAACCGCATGATACCCGATAACTTATTCAAATAATTAGAGGCTTTCACGGCATCCTTTAAAATAAGCGCGTCAATATTGTTGATGGTATTAAATAGAAGATGGGGGTCGAGCTGTGATTTCACTAAAGCCATTTCCATTTCATAGTTTTTTTCCTTTAGCATTTCTTTAAGCTTAATTTCATCAAGCCAGGTAATAAATCCCTTTATGAACAATGCTACAACGCCAGATATTGAACCAATACCGGTCATCACTCCGATAACGCTTATCGCAGTTGAACGGCCATTTTTACCGCCATTATCCATATCAATCACACGACCTGATTCTATCAAATAACGATGCAACAAATAGCCTGACACAGCGATGCCAACTGCGATAAGGACACCAAAAATTGCGGCAAGAAAAAACTTCTTTTGTTGAAGGTATCTCGGAAATAATAGAAAATAATATAAAAAATAGCAAACTACCGAAGGAATGACCGCAAACAAGAGCAGGTTTTTTAGAGCATTCACCACTCGCGCTACATGATCTGCACCATGAGGGGTGCTTCTATTGTAAACCGTCAACAGTATGATGATAAGTACACTATAACACAACCAAAACCCTAAATTTATTAAAAGAACAAATGATTTTTTCATGATTTAATTACTAATTGGAAAGAATCAAATGTGACCCCTTAACCTGGCTTTAAATAAATTGATATGCAAACAGCCCGGATTTGTCTGCAAAACAAGCGGTTTGCCTTTTTAAATGAATTTACCGCTCCTTTTACAAATAAGTTAGATCGTATTTATGAGTTCATCAAATTACGTATTATTTTACTGATAATGAAGGATTAACCAGTTTGATGATCTGGCCAGTGTTAGCACCGAAAGTACTTTTGCGAAAAGCCATATTTCAGTTGTCCCATGGTGGTGGGTATTTCTCCGGGAAAGTAAGGAAAATACTGCGGAGAATCTTGGATCACTGTACGGCTTACAGCGTTAATTCATATACCATTCCAGTTCAATGCCGCGGCGCGCATCAATATCAATTCGATTTGCAAATTAATGCAAATTTGCAGTATATTGCAAAATAATTCGACGCCGGTTAATGAATAGTTTAAAACGCGCAAAAACAGCCACTAAAATTATCTTTTTGGTTTGTGGTTTAGCCATTTCCAGCTGGGCGCCAATGGTTCTTTTTGTCAAGGACAAGCTGAGAATAAATGATGGCAGTTTAGGTTTGCTTCTATTATTTTTAGGCGCGGGGGCCATAATAATAATGCCTCTTACCGGTTGGCTTATTCACAAAATAGGAACACGGATAGTGATCACCATTTCATCTATAGTGATAGCTGTTAGCTTCCCTATAGTGCTTTGGTTAAACAATTGGTTTGAGATAGCGGGAATGTTGTTTATATTCGGTTCGGGCGTAGGGTCAATCGACGTTGCAATGAACACTCACGGCGTGCATGTACAAAATATGGCCAACAAACATATCATGTCGTCATTACATGGCCTATTTAGTGTAGGAGGGCTGTGTGGGCCAATTATCGTAGGTGTTCTAATCAAGGCCGGCCTGGCCCCCTCGATAACAGCAGGCGTTATTTCAATGAGTTTACTTGTGATCACCCTAACACAATTTAGTTCCTTAATGGACCAAAATATCGAACATGAAATATCCGCAAAATTCACCAATTTAACTGAGGCCGAAGGAAATAAAAAATTCAGCCTGCTCAATGGCGCAGTACTTTTTCTTGGTTTTATGTGTTTTGTAGCATTTTTATCTGAGGGTGCGGTTTTAGATTGGAGCGCAGTTTTTCTCAGAGACAACAAAGGTGTCGATAAAGCTATGGCAGGCGTAGGTTATGCTTCCTTCTCCATTGCAATGGCTACGATGCGACTTTTCGGTGATAGGATTATTTCTAAAACCGAGGGCAAACATGTTGTTATTTATGGAAGTATTATCGCGTTCGCCGGGTTTATGCTTGTGGTGTTCGCTTCCTGGCTTTTTGCCGTGCTTATAGGTTTTGTTCTTATTGGAGTTGGTGCAGCGAACATTGTACCCGTTTTTTTTACCGCAGCCGGTCGCATAAAAAACGTGACCAGTTCAAAGGCTGTTTCAGTGATCGGAACCATGGGCTATGCAGGACAACTTGCCGGACCAGCTATTTTAGGATTTATAGCCCATCACTTTTCGTTGCCGGCAGCATTATTCGTTACGGGGTTACTGTTGTTGTCAATAGGGGTTGCATACCAGGTTAAATCTATTCGTAATGTACAATGAATATGCTTAAAGAGGAACGTTTTGAAATCATTTTAAAAGAATTAAAGGCTGCGAATCAAGTCACATTCGAAGCGTTGGCGAAAGGCTTGAGCGTGTCCGAAGATACGGTTCGCCGTGACATCGAACTGCTCAATAAAAGCGGGCTTTTAGTTAAAGTCAGAGGCGGTGCGATCAGCCCGGCAAAAAATCCGCTGTCTTTTCATGACAGGGAAGGGATTTATACGGAAGGTAAGAATGCCATTGCATTAAAAGCTGTACAGTTGTTAAAAAATGTCCGAACGGTATTTATGGACGGTGGAACAACCATTCAAGTATTAACTTCGACGCTTCCAAAGGACGCCACATTTCGGGTAATTACTAACAACGTGGCATTGATCCCAATTTTAAATACTTATAAGGGTATTGAAATCATCGTTTTGGGGGGACATTATAACCGCATAACTCAAACTAATGTTAGTCAGCAAACCTGTGCTGAAGCGGGTATGTACCAGGCTGACATTTACATGATGGGGGTATGCGCTGTGCACAGTGAGGTTGGCATTACTGCAGCTGTACTTGAAGATGGCGAGGTCAAAAAAGCCCTGATGAAATCATCCCGGAAAACCGTCGTGCTGAGCAATTTCGAAAAGCTTGAAACCACTGACTTTTTTAAGGTTTGCGGTTTAGATGACGTGGATACGCTTATAACGGATCTGCAAAGCGACGATAAACGCCTTGATGCGTTCAGGCATTTTGATATAGAAATTTTATAGACTTGGGTAAGGGGGCAGGGACTGGTCACCCTAATCATTAAACCAATTAGTAAATCATTTATTTAAGCAAATGACAAAGCGATTGTAAGATTTATCCTTAAATATAAATAAGAGAAACGCACCTGGTATCAAATTTCAATTAAACCTATAGATCATGAAAAATAAAATTACCACATCAATAGCGGCTGCAGCAATCATTGGGCTGGCTATAACTTGCTTTGCCTTCAGGGGCGATCAAAACAACAGCCTTTCGAAGATGGAGCGGGCCAATGGCTGGCAGCTTTTATTTGACGGACATTCTACAACAGGC
>JAQBOK010000044.1 GCA_028288085.1 Mucilaginibacter sp. | reverse complement strand
GTCTTTAAAGCGTTTGTAATCATCAAAACTATCATAGATAGAATGATACTCGCCGCCGCCATCTTCGCCGCCAAACTCCAAATCCAGCGTAGGCACACCCAGGTGCTGTAAAAACGCGGAGAAATCTGACCCGGAACCTAATGATTCCAGCCGGCGCCCCTTACGTTCCCAGAGTTCCTTTTTTTCTTTGGTTGATGATGTTCTCACCAGTTCTTCTGCTTTCGCGCGGTCGAACACGCTCACATTTGTTTGCGGGTCTGTAACGCCCTGAGCTATTTCGTCCATAAAGTTCTCTAGTGCCTGCGAACCGCCTTCACTCAAAAATCCACGGCCGTTACTATCCGAGTTGATGTATACTACCGCTTTTTGCTGCAACTCCTTATCGTGTCCTTCGGCAAATTCTGTCGACCCAAGTAAACCCGGTTCTTCACCATCCCATGAGCAATAAACAATGGTACGTTTTGGTTTCCAGCCTGTTTTAAGCAGATCGCCCAGGGCTTTCGCCTCGTCGAGCATAGCAGATTGCCCGCTGATCGGGTCGTTTGCACCATTTACCCAGGCATCGTGATGATTACCCCGCATTACCCATTCGTCGGGGTAGGCGGAGCCCTTTATTTTAGCGATCACATCATAAGCCGGAACAATGTCCCAGTTAAATTCCAGTTTTAAATGCACCATGGTTTTACCCGGCCCAATATGATAAGTAATGGGCAGGCTGCCACCCCAGTCGCCGGTTGCTACCGGGCCACCCAGTGAGGCTAGCAAGGGTTGCGCATCATGATAACTGATAGGCAACACCGGTATTTTTAATATAGTGGCGGCATCTTTCCTGTCTAACCGTTTGGCATCCTTAACGGCGCCAATGCCGGGGGTAAGCGGGTCGCCGGGATAGATTACCATATCCATTACCGAACCACGCTGCACGCCATATTCATTTTTATAAGCTCCTTTGGGGTAAACATCACCCGCACTGTAGCCATCATCTTTAGGGTCTGAGTAAATAATACAACCTATTGCGCCATGTTCATACGCAACCTTGGGTTTAATACCCCGCCACGACCGGCCATATTTGGCGATCACAATTTTACCCTTCACATCTACACCCATAGCCGCCAGCTTATCGTAATCATCAGGCAGGCCATAGTTTACATATACCAATTGGCCGCTTACATCGCCATCGGCACTCCAGGCATTATAGGTTGGCAACTGGCCCGCTTGTCCCGATGTGACATCTTCTGCCAATGCGGGCTCTTTTAACAGAGCGGTATATTGTGCCGGACCTGTCATCTCCAATACACGGGTTTTGGGTGTGGGATACAGTACATAATAAGTTTCTATATGCGCATCCAATCCGTAGCTTTTATATTTCTGCAATATTTTTTCGGCCACCGCCTTACTGCCCTGCGAACCCACGTTGTGCGGAAAAGCAGAAAGTTCTTTTATTGTTTCGCCAATATGCTGCGCGCTTAGTGAGGCATCAAATTGCTGTTCCGTTTTTACTTGTTTTGCTGCGGAGGCGTTAGTAAAACCGATTATATTTTTTTGCTGCGCATTTGCTAATGCTGATAATGCCAGTAAGCTGAGCGTAAAATATTTCTTCATGTACTACTGATAAGTATGTGGATGGTGAAAGTAATAAAAATAGGCCATTATTAATAAAATCCAAAGGCGGGTTTATACCGTAATCTATTTTACAATTGTCTGTCAAACAAATTGCCCTTGTTGTTTATTTCTATCTTTTAATGTATTCATAATAGGATGACCCATCTACTTAAAATACAACCCTTTACAATTTGTATGTTTTTCATACTCTGTTTGCCGGGCTTTGTTGAGTATGGTAGGGCGCAGCAAAAAGTTAAACCCGTTGCCGATACTGCCCTCATTAACCAAAACCAGCGCACCAATGCTGCTTTTAATAATGTATACCGCGAAAACGTGAGGCCGGGTTTTTTTGGTAATGAATATGGCAATCCTATAAGGGATTTGCTGGTGGCTGATATTTCGCCCAACGTTGTGCTGTTTCAATCTAAAAAGTCGAGGTTTTTTTTTGTGTTTTCGCCCAGGGTGAAGGTGCGGTTATTATCGGGCTATAAATCGCCAGTAAGATCACCAAGTTATATGCCCAACGGTACTTTATACACCCGTTTAAATGAGGACCCTACCCACCCTAAGTTTTTTTCATTAGTTTATTCGCACCACTCCAACGGGCAGGAAGGGCCAACCCTGAACTCCGATGGCACATTTGACCGCGGGAACGGAAAGTTTACCACCAATTTTTACCAGCTCAATTACCAGTTTGGCAAAAATTACCAATCGGCAACGCTGGCTACCAATGAATATGCTTCTATAGGGGCCGAGATACATACCGGCTTGTTTAATACCGGTTATTCCAAACAGCTTGCCGGCAAATATGGCTTTGTGCGCACAAACGGCAGTTGGATGTATTCTATTTTAAAGGACGCCAGCGGTACCGACGACCACTATCACAGCATGCAACGTCTGCAGCTTGATCTGATGTATATTTGGGATAAAGACTATAATTATACTATTGTAAATGCCCGCAAGCGCTTAAATACCGAACTTAAATACTATTACCAGCTTGGCTTTATGGAAAATGTAGCCCTGATGATAGGCGCGGGCTATCGCGGGCAGGACGATTACAACATTTATTTTCAGGATAGTTACCCTTATATCGCTATTGGCCTGGCATCCGGGGTTTCATTTGACCTCCATAAAAAACACCATTACAGCGCCTTATAGCAAGCTAACACGCTGACTTTAAAGTCAGTAATAGAATTTTTACTTTCATGATAGTGATAATGCCTTTATCTTTGCAACCTAAATGCTAAAAATAAGGTAGTAGCCAGTAGCAGCCAAACAGGGTAAAACAATTACCCACCCTATTTGTTTAAACTACCGACTAAATCTTAATCTTATGCAGTTGTTTGGAAAAAGCAGTAGTGATCATATGTCCAATAATAGCCCCGATGCCGAAAGTAAAACGCATACCCGTACTAATGTTGCCCTTATTGGTGGTATAATAGGTACTATAGCTATTGTTATTTACATATTTGCAGCATTTTTCCCTTCGCGGCTGTTTAGCCAGGTGCAGGATAACACCCCTGTTGAGCAGCAACCGGTACTGATTAACGCCCACCCTGTAGTTGCAGCAAGTCCCCTTAAAACATCAAGTATGGCTATGTTTGCCAAAACCGAGGATGTGTGGGCCAAACTATTCAGACAGATGGGTAAAAAGTATACTACGGCGCACCTGCAGCTTTTTGAAGATACCATAACCGCCCAGGCGTGCGGATATCCATTGCCTGTAACGGGTTCGTTCTATTGCGCGGAGGCTAATACCATATATCTGGATCTCTCCTTTTTTGCTGATATTAAAAAACGCGTACCCGAAGCCGCCGAGTTTACCCGGGCCTATTTGATAGCCCACCAGGCGGGCCACCACATACAAGACCTGCTGGGGATTACAGCCAAAGTAGAAGCGCAACATAGCAAGCTCAGCGAGGCCGACTACCAAAAACTGGTGCAAAAGATGGAATTTCAGGCCGATTTTTATGCCGGTGTATGGGCCCATTATGCCTACAAAAGAACTTTCGACAATACTGATATTGACATAGCCATAAGCTCGGTAACACAAACCGGCACCAAACTGGCGCAACTATCAGACCGCACACAACCCGAATTTTATAACTTCGCCGTTATAGGCGACCGTGTAAGCTGGTTTACCAAAGGTTACGATAGCGGGGACATTAAACAGGGTAATACCTTTGCGGCTGGGGATTTGCAGTAGGTTTTACAAAGCGGTATTTCTCCATCTTATTATTTTGTGACTGCCTTTTGGGATTGCAACTTGCAAATGCAAAACCATAAATTATTACGATTGTAGTAATTTTGAACTATGGCAGATGTGCACAGCAAGGAAACCCGCAGCTACAATATGTCGCGGATCAGAAGTAAGGATACTAAGCCTGAAATGCTGGTGCGCAAGTTCCTCCATAAAAATGGTTTCCGTTACCGGCTGCATGTAAAAAACATGCCCGGCAAACCCGATATAGTTTTACCCAAATACAAAACTGTGATTTTTATACATGGCTGTTTTTGGCATGGGCATGAAGGGTGTAAATATTATGTTGTGCCGAAGACAAGAACAGAATGGTGGTTGAATAAAATTGGTACTAACATTGCCAATGATGCCCATTCGGAAGCTTTTTTAAAAGCTAATACTTGGAATATTATCAAGATTTGGGAATGTGAATTAAAGAAAACTTCGCTGGAAAATACATTGCAGAATTTGCTCATATCCCTACACAAAATTTCTCAATAATTACCAAAAGTTCACTTATATCCGATTGACTTATAGTCGAATAGAAGATAGCTTGCGGCTATGGATATTCGAAAGAAAATAGGCTTGCGTATTAAGGAATACCGAACCAATTTAAAACTCACCCAGGAAGCTTTAGCCTTTAAAGCAGAGATAGATAAGACCTATATTAATGAAGTTGAGAACGGGAAAAGGAATATTTCTGTTATCAATCTTGAAAAAATAATTTACGCCTTAGAAGTAAATATAAGAGAGTTTTTTAATGCCGAATCTTTTAATGGAGGAACCAACTAATGGAGGTGAATCTATTAAAGGCTAAAGCTTCAAAAGCGACATCGTCAATAGTTCCGGATGAATTTGATTCGGCGATTTTAACACATTATGTTGTTACCAAAAACCCTATTTACAAAGACAGGGCTTATAAGATAGCCGAAACTAATCCAAGTGAGTTCCATGAGCCAGAGGTTCTATATCAGGCTATACAAAAAAACCTTTTTGACGCTTCTGATATTCCTTTTCCGGGACCAGAGCCGGGCACAGAAAAATTTACATTTATTGATTTATTTGCAGGTATCGGGGGATTTAGATTAGCCCTGCAAAATTCAGGCGGACTATGTGTTTACAGTTCTGAATATGATAAATATGCTCAAAAAACATATTTTGCCAATTTTGGCGAAACTCCATTCGGAGATATTACAAAGGATGAGGTTAAAGCCTTTATACCAAAGACGTTTGATATACTATGTGGAGGATTTCCTTGTCAACCATTTTCTATAGCTGGGGTATCAAAGAAAAATAGTTTAGGGCGGAAACATGGATTTGATGATGTAAAACAAGGGAATTTATTTTTTCATGTTGCAGAAATAATTCAAGAACATAGGCCTAAAGTATTCTTTCTCGAAAATGTAAAAAACCTGGTATCACATGATAAGGGCAATACTTTTAAAGTAATAAAAGAAACGTTACTTGACCTGGATTATTCATTCGACTATCGAGTATTAAATGGTAAGCATTTTGTTCCCCAGCACAGGGATAGAACAATAATGGTAGGCTTCGATAAAAGAGTATTCGGAAAGGATATAAAATTTGATTTTGACTTAGTTGAGTTGCCCGAAGCTAATCATCAAATAAAATCCATTCTTAAAAAGAATGTTGATCCAAAATATACTTTGTCAGATCACTTATGGAATTACCTACAGGAATATGCTAAAAAGCATAAATTGAAAGGAAATGGTTTTGGGTTTGGTTTAGTTAATCTTGAGGGTATAAGCAGAACAATGAGTGCCCGATATTATAAAGATGGTGCTGAAATTCTTATTCCTCAAAATGGGTCAAGTCCAAGAAGATTAACTCCAGATGAGTGTGCGGCATT
>JAQBOK010000017.1 GCA_028288085.1 Mucilaginibacter sp. | reverse complement strand
GCTACAATATCGATACGCATTTTTTTCTCGTTGTCTTTTATCTCTGCATCCATAGCTAAAATAGGCAATCCCCATTTATCCTTTTTAGTATGGTCAAGACTGATCTTATTTTCGTGATAAGGCAACAATTCGCCGAAACCTCCAATGCCCATTGTCCACTGGCCGGGTTCGGTAAGCTCATCTTTAAACTTCCCTCCAATACTTAGCTCCGCCACATTACGGCTCCAGCCATCACGTCCGGCACCACCCTGGTAGCCAAAGCCACGCAAGTAATCCCTTTTATCACCAAACAGGTTGGCAAAACGCACCACATAAATACCATTAGGCCTCCTGCCAAAATAATATTTATCCTCGTAACCTTCCATTACACCAGATGCACCCAAATTATAATGGTGATCCATAATATTGTGACCCAATTCGCCACTGCTACTACCCAAACCATCATGCCATACATCCGTTGCCGAATTCATTAGCACCCATGCACTGTTCAAAGTTGAGGCATTTACAAAAACCACTTTAGCATGATACTCATAAGTTTGGTTAGTTTCAGCATCCAGCACTTCTACCCCTGTCGCTTTTTGGGTATTCTTATCATATATTATTTTGGTAACTATAGAGAATGGCCTTACTGTTAAATTTCCCGTCGCCATAGCGGCCGGCAAGGTAGACGACTGAGTACTGAAATAGCCTCCAAACGGACAACCTTCCCAGCAACGGTTGCGGAACTGGCATTTGGTACGCCCAGGTATAGCGGCTGTCAGATTAGCCGAGCGGCCAATGATCATGTGCCGCATATTATTATAGTGCTTTTTAATGCGTTCGGATACATCTTTTTCCACGCAATTCATTTCCATTGCCGGTAAAAAATGCCCATCGGGTAATTGCTCCAACCCTTCCAATGAGCCATTTACGCCAGCGAATTTTTCTACATGGTCATACCATGGCGCCAGATCTTTATAGCGTATGGGCCAGTCTATAGCCCAGCCGTCTTTCAGATTAGCTTCAAAATCATGATCGCTCCATCGATAACTTTGGCGCCCCCACAAAATAGACCGGCCACCCAATTGATAGGAACGCCACCAATTAAAAGGTTTTATTTCTGTATAAGGCGCTTCTATATCATTTGCCCAATAATCCATGATAGGCTCATTTGCGCCCCAACCACGTGATATAATCGGGTGACGTTTACGCTGCTCCTGCGTCGCATTGCCCCTGTGTTCAAATTCCCATGGATTTTTTGAGGCTGATTTATAATCTTTCAGATGCTCAAAATTTCGCCCGCGCTCCAGCATAATAGTTTTCAGCCCCCTTTCGGTAAGCTCTTTCGCAGCCCAGCCCCCACTTATCCCCGATCCTATTACAATAGCATCGTAAGTATTTTGCGCATGTGCTTTATTATTGATATTAACAGTATCAATTGGCATAATAAATTAGGTTGATTAAAATTGGTTGTACAATATTAATTCTTTAATTGGGATTTAGATTATTGTAATGGCTTTATCTTTATACTCCTGTAATTTACCTCAAAACCGTGATCCTGTAATAAAAGATGTCCCTCTTTAGCCTCGCCGAAGTTTTTCCATACCACAAATTTACTGATGGCTACAAGGTCTTTAAACTCCTTTGACCCGCGTTCATATTCCAGTACTTTTACTCCATTTAAGTAATGCTCCACATGATTATTAGGGTAAACTATTATCCTGCCAGTATTCCAGGCACCAATAGGCCGTACAAACCGATCCTGTTTATAGGCGGGAATCAAATCGTATAGCGAAGCCAGAGTACGGTCGCCGTTTCTCCCTAATTTGGCGTCGGGATGTACTTTATCGTCCAATACCTGGTACTCTAACCCTATCGCCGATCCTTTGGTATCTTCATTCAGGGTAACAAAGTATTTCACTCCGCTATTGGCCCCGGTGCTCATTTTAAATTCAAACGACAGGTCAAAAGCGCTGAACTGTTCCTTAGTCACAATATCACCCACGTTAGCTGCTTCGCCGCCTGCAGAGCCTAATATGGTCATCGTTCCATCCCTAACTATCCAGCCATCCGGTTTGGTTGGGAAAGTAGTCATGTTCGCCCCTATCCAACCGCTATTGGTTTTCCCGTCAAAAAGTAACCGCCAGCCATTTTGCTTTTCATAGTTAGTCAAATGATTGGATACATAATCCACTACATAAACCCCTGGTGCAAAAGGTGCCAGAGTAAGGCTGGTCGTTTTTATACGGATATTTTTAAAGTACACCTTTTTACCAGCATCTTCACTTTTTCCAATAGCATGCACTTGCAAACCAATAAACCCTTTTTGGTCTATGGTATCCACCATATAAGCCGTTGCCACACCATTTACCCATGTTTTGATCGAATTACCTATACATTCTATTCTTAAGTGGTTCCACTGGCCTAACTTAAAAGCGGGTTTCGCTTTAGAATTCAATTCCAAAGGATAAAGCCAATCCCGTCGGCCTTCATCATAAATACCGCCAGTCCACTTACGGTCTGATGGATCAATCTCCACTTGTCGCCCATAAACTTTGCCGCCCTCGTTATTTCCATGAGGATCAAAATGACTACGGGTTTGCACGCCCGAATTGCTGGTTGCATTGTCAACTTTAGTATCCAGTTCCAGTATAAAATCGCCATATTCTTTTTGTGTCACAAGAAATGAGTTAGGCGAATCCATCACAGTTGTACCCACTATTTGTCCTTTCTCAACGGTATAGCCTGCTTTTCCCGTAGCCTGTTTCCAACCATTAAGTGTTTTCCCATCGAAAAGGCTTTTCCATCCCAGGGGAGTTTGCGCATAAATATTTGAAAATAGAATATTTCCGATAAATGCAATCGTGAAAGTAAGCAGGTAGTATTTATTACTGTTTTTCATATTTGGTGATATTTGTACTATTTCTTTATACTTTTAAGGTAAGCCAGGCTTTGGGGGACTTGTGTGAGCACATTATTGCTTTCGTCTTCTATGTAATAATGCTCAATACCTGCTTTTTTAGCGGCGATGATTACAGCATGGATATCTATTTGTCCGGTTCCTAAAGCCACATCATTATCCTGTGTGGTTCCGCCTGAAAAATTTCCATGTACCCCCTTTTTGAGATCTTTCAGATGAAGTGCTTTATAGCGGTTACCATACTTATTTAATAAAGCGGCGGGGTCTTGTCCAGGGAAAAAGGCCCATAAAATATCCAGCTCAAAACTCACATAGCGCGGGTCTGTTTGTTTTACAATGTAATCATACAGCGTGCCGCCCTGGTAAGGCTGAAACTCAAACCCATGTTCGTGATAAATAAAGTCCAGCCCGTATTGTTCCTTGAGTATTTTACCTACCCGGTTAAAATCTTCTATTGCCTTTTGAGCTTCAGCTAAAGTGAAAGCACCTTTATGCGGCATTCCGGCAACTCTAACATATTGTGCGCCCAGCGTTTTGGCGTTTTGAGCTACCTCTGTAGTTTTATTTGCAAGGTCGTCATAACTCACTCCAAAAGATGAACATTTGATACCCCGCGCATCGATCAATGTTCTTAGTTCAGCTGCTGTTTTACCAAACAGGCTCGAAAACTCAATATCCGTAAAGCCGACCGCTTTCACCATATCCAGCGTACCCGACATATCTTTTTCAAAATAGTTGCGGTAGGTGTAGGATACTACCCCGGGTTGCTGCGGGAAAAGCTGTTCTCCACTTTGCGCAAAGGCACAAGCAGAACTTAACAATAGAAAAATGAAGATATTATTTTTCATAGTTAAACCACTTTCGGCTCCCAACCAGGTTCATAGGTGCGTCCCCAAAGCTTCATTGCATCAGGGCTATTGGTTATATACCCATTTTTGGGATCGCAATTTAAAGTAATGCCGGTACGCTGGGCAATATTTGCCAGGTGACAAAGCAGTACGCTTTTTGAAGCCTCATCAACAGGTGAGGTCAATTCATTCTCACCTCTTACCGCTCCAACAAAATTCTTAAAATGATAAAAATCCAAATTACCATTGGCGCTGGTGGTATTATTTGGATCAGGTGCTACTTCTGATTTTACTTCTTTCAGAACCTTGTTTTTAATATCCAGTATTTTATAATCACCACCGCCTAAATTTACCAAACTGCCTTTAGTACCATAAATAATAAATCCTCTGCTACTGCCTTCAACCGGAAAATTATTACAACTGCGGCTTTCCCAGCTAATGGTACCTTTATCTCCAAATTCAAAATTGGCTACCTGCGTATCTGGTGTTTGCCAATCGTCTTTAAAGGCATACCTTCCTCCTGATGAAGTAACCTTTGTGGGATAATCAACCCCCAAAAACCACCGGCAGCAATCTATTTCGTGTGTGCCGTTGTTGCAGGCCTCGCCTGTTCCCCAATGCCAAAACCAATGCCAGTTGTAATGCACCAAATTATCCTGGTAGGGCCTCCTCGGCGCTGGCCCCTGCCAAAGGTCAAAATCGAGCGTTGCCGGTACAGGTATTTGTTTGCCTATACCGATTGATTGCCGGTTGTTAGTATACCAGGCTTTTGCAAAATACACATCGCCTATTGCACCTTCCCTCACCTGCTTTACCGCATCTATGAGTGATGGCATGGAACGCCGTTGGTTGCCCATTTGAATATGTTTACCATATTTATGCAAGGCCTGTACTACCAATTCACCCTCGTGCGGATTTTGCCCGCATGGCTTTTCTACATACACATGTTTACCATGTGATGAACCTAAAATAGCAGCCGGTGTATGCCAGTGATCTGGTGCGGCTACTATTAAAGCATCAAAATCTGATTTTTCTACCAGCTTTCTAATATCATGTATCAACTCAGGCTTACGCCTGGCATCTTTTAAGGCTTCATATCCTTTTTTAATTGCACCCGCTTCTATATCACATATATAAGCTATCTCAACATTGGGCAACTGCGAATAACTATTAGCCAGGTAACTACCCCTGCCATTCAGGCCCATTACCCCCAGTACAACTTTATTGCTTGGCGCGTTTTTACCAAATACCGGGAAATTGAGAATAGTTATTCCAGCCGTAGCCAGCGAGGCGTCTCTGATGAATTTTCTGCGATGCATAATAGATGATTTTATTGGTTTTTAAAATTAGGGATAAATGTGTTAAACTGACGGTAATCTTTATTAAATGTAACGAAGTTGTTATTGTTTCAATTGAATATCAGGCTTGCCCAATAGCAAATAGGTAATAAATATTGAATACTTTAATTCCTGTGGGTATAGCTCATACTTGCAATAGGAAAAACAACCCGGTATATTTACCACATATATCAATTTAGCCTTTATGCTCAAAGTCAGTCAATTATATATTTATCCAATTAAGTCGCTTGGAGGCATTGCGATAAATAAAGCCAATGTGACCGAAAGAGGTTTTGAATATGACCGCCGCTGGATGCTGGTTGACCCTAACAATCTCTTTATTTCGCAACGTGAAGTACCCAAAATGGCAATGATGAATGTACAGATAACTGATAAAGGCATCATAGTAAGTTATCCCGTCAAAAATTCAGTTTTCACCATACCTTTTGAGCCGCTTAAAAATGAGTTTGCTGAGGTCACCATCTGGGACGATACCTGCAAGGGGCAATTTGTAAGCAATGATGCCGACGAATGGTTCAGCAACATGCTTGAAATATGGTGCAGGTTGGTATACATGCCTGATGAAACAGCCCGTATTACCGATCAGCGCTACACTCCGCCGGATAGCATTACCTCTTTTTCAGATGCTTATCCTTTTCTAATTATTGGTCAATCCTCTCTTGATGATCTGAATAAACACCTCAACCAATCGCTGCCGATGAACCGTTTCAGGCCGAATATTGTATTTACCGGCGGAACTCCATTTCAGGAGGATGCTATGCACACTTTTACAATCTGCAATATTACCTTCTATGGGGTCAAATTATGTGCCCGATGTGTTATTACTACAATTGACCAGGCCACATCAACAAAAGGTAAAGAACCTTTAAAAACACTTGCGCGTTATCGCTTTAGAGATAACAAGATCCTTTTCGGGCAAAACCTGGTTCATAAGGGTATGGGAGAAATTACTGTTGGCGACAATCTGACGGTTTTAGAAATTAATCATGATGACAGATTTTTAATAAATGCCGGGCAACTTAGTGATCAATAAATCGGCGTATTTTTAGCATTTCATTATCCTTTTACTGCTCTTAGCGCCGTCAGCCTGTTCAAAGAATAATTCAATTACCCCAAAATTAAAATTTATAGTAGTCCCGGCGGTTTTATATCAATTTTACAAGTATATAAGCTGGTAAGCTACTACCCATGTCTACCACTTTGCACATCTTACACTCAAAATAACAGGTAATACTAACTGCAACGAAGTGATCATATTAAACTTTGGTGATGGTTTAGACATTAATTAGTGTGTTAAAGTATGTTAACATTTTCCGTAATCTACTTAAAACAAGTAATTTAGAGTTGATTAACAAACGCATCCCTAAAACTTATGAAATCGTTCGCCTTATTCAAATTATGCATTTTAATGTTGTTGCTATTTTCATGCAACGGCAATCATTCCGATTTTACAACTAAGCCGGTCAAAATTTCTGACCAGGGGGTTAACATCGCTTACACAGATAGTGGCAAAGGCGATACTACGTTGCTCTTCGTTCATGGTTGGGGCCTTAATAAAGGTTACTGGACAAATCAGGTAAACGTTTTTAGCAAAAAATACAGAGTGGTTACTATTGATCTGCCCGGTTTTGGCGAATCAGGGAAAAACAGAACCGTTTGGAACACTGAGGCCTATGGCAGGGATATTGATACCGTGATATCACAACTGCACTTAAAAAATGTGATTCTTGCAGGCCATTCCATGGCAGGTGATATTGTTTTACAAGCGGCTGTTAATGCTCCCAACCAGGTTATAGGGTTGGTTGGGGTTGATAATTTTAAAATGTTGGATACGCCGAAACACCCCAGGATAAAAAAAATTATGCCTACGCTATGAACGCGATGAAACATCATTTTAAACAATTTGCCTGGCAGTATTTTAACCAGGCCCTATTTTATAAAACTACTGCCGATTCTATCAAAAAAAGAATATTGAATGATATTGCAAAGGCCGACACAGTTATTGCCGTAGCCGCTATAGGGGCTGATAATAACTTTGATGAGGTGAAAAAACCCACCGATCTTAAAAAGAAATTATACCTTATTAATAGCGACTATACACCAACTGACACTATAGGATTTAAAGCAAATCACATTCCTTATCAGGTATTTTATATTCATGCTACCGGGCATTTCCCTATGGTAGAAAAGCCACAGGATTTTAATTCAGCATTAGAAAAGATCATTGCGAAGATATAATAATATGAAACAGCATATTGCTCATATAACACTACTGGTAACTGATTATGACGATGCCATAAAATTCTATACGGAAAAACTGGAGTTTACACTTATAGAAGACACTGTTTTAAGCGAAAGTAAAAGATGGGTTTTGATACGTCCCAAAGGGGCAACAGAATGTTGCCTTTTATTAGCCAAAGCTGCAAATGAAATTCAAAGCAGCAGATTAGGGAACCAAACCGGCGGCCGTGTTTTTCTTTTTTTATATACTGACAATTTTTGGAGAGACCATCACCGGATGCTTACCAGAGGAATCAATTTTGTAAGGCCGCCTTCTGAAGAGGATTATGGTACGGTAGCAGTTTTCGAAGATCTGTATGGTAATTTATGGGATCTGATAGAACCAAGGACTTAAATTGAAGTGTTAATCAAATTATTTCAATTCATAATAATTAACAAAATTAACTATTATGAATATTTTATTCAGTTTTCTGAAAACTTAAAATGCAGTAAATCAGCAAGTTCACGTCTGTCATCTAAACAGGAAATGGGTATCGCTTTTTTTGAAAAACAGCCTCCATATATTAAAAAACGCAGATTTTTATAAAATATAATACTATTTTTCGAAACTCTTACGGGGTAAAATTCGTTAAAAGAAGAAATTAAATAATGTTTATGAAATCTATAGAAAATTTATTTACTTATGTACTGAAGGCTGTGGGCGCGTTAGCCAACAATGAAAGTAT
>JAQBOK010000372.1 GCA_028288085.1 Mucilaginibacter sp. | reverse complement strand
ACCGAGACCATAAATAGTATTACCGTAAACAGCTTTATTAAAGGTGCGGCGGGCTACCATATCATTTTTTTGCAGGCTCACCTGCAGCTTCTGCTGCTGATTGCGGATAAATGTTTCCAGTTCCTGTTCAGGAAACGTGGAGTCGGTGATGATACCCTTTATTACAGGTAATGTTTGCTTCAACTGCTTGTTTAAGGTATATAATGTTACCTGTGAATTATCGTATCCATAGTCAACCTGTAAAAAAGCTCCGTAAAAATCTATTTGATCAGCAATTTGCGAAGCAGACAATTTAGATGTCCCTTCAGTCAGTAACGTATTCACGGCAACGTTCAACAACGGTTTTGCCGGGTCGAAACGAAGGTTAGAAAATATCCACTCAATACGCACCAATTCCTGGTCGCCTGAGTTAAATGAAAACAGATCACAGCCATTATCGAGCTTAATGTGCTCAGGCTTTATTAAATTGATATGGTCAATCGCCTTAAATTCTGGCGCTATTTTTCTATTTATCATAGTCTTAATTTTGTTGATCAGGTTGATTGCAATTTGCTAAAGTGTTTTTCTTAACCATTCTCTTAATCAGCCCTCTCTGCCAAATAAATAAGCGTTGAAGAATTATCTTTTCTAAATATTGCTTTTGCCTGCTGCTGTATCTGTTCTGCAGTTATGGCCAGGTATCTTTCCGTTTCCTTGTTAAAGTCTTCAGCGTCACCAAGCAATTCAAACTGGGCCAGGTTCATGGCTTTATCCAACAGTGACATTTCAGAAAACACCATGGTAGATTCTGTTTTGTTTTTCACCTTGGTTAGCTCATCAGCCGGAACCTGGTATTGTTTCAATTTCTCCAGTTCTTCCCAAATTGCAGCTTCGGCAGTTTCTATACTTACGTTTTCGAGCGGTTTGCCTTCTATAACAAACATGCCGCTATCAAAACTACCCATGTTGTAAGCATGTATCTCGCTAAAAAGTTGTTTGTCCTTAACCAAAGTACGATACAAGCGGGATGAATTACCCCGCGAAAGAATATCCGATAACAGGTCTATCTCATAATACCCATCCTCTAAACGGCCGGGCATATGGAAAGCAATGTACACATCATTCAACGGTACTTTAGCGGTTACGGTCTCGCGACGCTCTTCATTCTGTTCGGGTTCCTGTGGCAGGTTACGTTGATATTTTTCACCGGCAGGTATCGGCCCAAACCATTTTTCGGCTAATTGTTTTACCTGTTCAATATCAATATCGCCCCCAACTACCATTATAGCGTTTTGCGGAGTATAGTGTTTTTTAAAGAATGCCTTCACGTCTGCTATCCGGGCATCTTCGATATGCTTGATCTCTTTACCGATAGTAGCCCATTGATAAGGGTGCTTTTTATATACCAAAGGGCGCAAACGCAGCCAAACATCACCATAGGGCTGGTTCAGGTATCGTTGCTTAAATTCCTCTATTACCACATTGCGTTGTACTTCAAGACTTTTTTCGCTAAATGCCAGGCTCAGCATTCGGTCGCTCTCGAGCCAAAAAGCGGTCTCAATATTTGTAGCCGGTAAGGTGATATAATAATTGGTAACGTCATTACTGGTGAAAGCGTTATTCTCGCCCCCTACGCGTTGTAATGGCTCATCATACTGCGGTATATTTACCGAACCGCCGAACATCAGGTGCTCAAACAAATGTGCAAAGCCGGTTTGTTCGGGACTTTCATCACGTGCGCCAACATCATATAAAATGTTTAGCACTGCCATGGGTGTGGTATGGTCTTCGTGGACAATAACCCGTAAGCCATTATCCAATGTAAAACGATTGAATTTAACCATTAAAAGAAATTATTAAAACGGACTGCAAAGGTAAAATTTTTGGTGAAAGATGACATGCCGTAAGTAGATTGTTGATTCAGTTGGATCGTGTTGGTGCTTTAATGATCATTTGTATCAACTATTTAGTTTTCGCTCAATCAATAAATGTAAATAATTCCATATTTGCCCTGGTTATTAACATATGTTGATTAGTTACCAATAATTTTCATGAATTGTAGAAGTAGATTTATATCGCCAATGACACAATCACAATTAATTCAGCATATCTCCGCTTTTGATAAGTACGTCAAAGTGGTGAAGTTACGCAGCGAAATAAAAGCTCAAAGCTTCTCCTTGCGTGAACTGGTAGATCTTACCTTTTATCCCGATAAAGTAATTGCTATAAAAGCAGCCCGGTTGCTTGAACGTGTTTTACTAAAGTTTCCTCAAATTTATTGTGAGGATATCGGCTACTTTTTTGAGCAGGCCGGTGATGTAAAAAGTCAAAGCATAAAAAGGTTTTACGCTAAAATAATAATGTTTATCACCTCGCCCGAAATACCGAAGGATGTTCGCAATAAAGTGAAGGAAATTAACCTGGAACGTGTAATTGAAATATGTTTTGATTGGATGGTGGATTCTAATATGCTAATCAGCGTTAGGGCAGCAAGCAGCGTGGCGCTTTTTAACCTGCGGCACCGTTATCCCTGGATAGCTGAAGAACTATCTAAACAACTCGAATACATTGTTCGCGATACTACACCTGCTATGCTGGCAAAGGCCGACATGATTTTGAGCTACCTGCATTGCGAAGATTAGTTATATTAGCAGTGGATGCTTACAGGCGACGAACTAATAAAAGAGATTAGCACTACCACGGGCAAAACCAAGGTAATTAAGCTTAGCGCGATACTAAGAAAGCAGCAATTTGCGCTGCATGATTTGATTGATATTACCTTTTATCCCGATAAAAATATCGCTTTCCGCGCAGCGTGGATACTCGAAAACCTTTTTCTGCAAAACCCAGAAAGCTATCTTAGTGAAATAGACTACCTTTTTGGACAAATAAAGAATGTAAAAATGAAAGCTGCAAAAGGCATTACACCAAAATTGTGATGCATATTACCAATCCTAAAGCCTCCCTGCCTATACAGCAGAAATTAGAACATATAGACCTTAACCTACCATAGAACAATTTTTTGATTGGATGATAGACCCTAAGGTTCGTGTAGCCATAAAAATTTTCGCCAGCAGGGCACTATTCAATATCAGGCACCGCTATCCATGGATAACCGAAGAACTTAAAAATCAAATCCAGTTTCTAATGCGTGATGGTTCCGCCGGGATGCAATCAAGGGGGAGAAAGCTACTATCACAGCTTTAGTCAACAATCCTGATTAACATTTCCTACTTCAGGAAGTAGGTCTGTCACTTCCGTGCAAATTAGCACTCACCTGGTTATGATGTAGTTTTGCCTCAATGGCCGATGAACTATTATCGGCATAGGTTCCATAAGCATTTACCAATACCCCCTTTAACTTATATTTGGGCGAACTGATGCCATAAACGATTGACATATCAGATGGGTTGCTTTGTCCTTCAAAACGATAAAATTCGTCGATCTCGAAGTCATCGGCGCCCATGTGTATATCCTGTGATTTGTCATCTATGGTATCGCCTTCAAGGCTTAAATTTGCAGTATACCCTCTTTTATATAGGTCGTTAGTGGCATCCACTAATGTTTCGTAATTTTTCATGATTCTTATTTTAAAGCAGTGATGTTTTGGTTAAGTATTCTAACATAACCCGTAAACGCGCTGTGTTGTTTTGACGGAGATTAGTTTTAGCCCGTTTTACAAATCAAGATAGCCTGATGGTTTAGTAGAAGAAGTACTTTTGATTAGTTTTGACATGTAAATTTAAATGTAAGCGAATGGGTGCAATTAGTATAAATAAAGATTCCATTGATTTTTTAAAAGATCTTTCTAACAACAATAACCGCGACTGGTTCAATCAGCATAAAGACAGGTATATGGAAGCGCAAGGGGATATCATAGCGTTTGCCGACTCACTGCTGGTTGAAATGAATAAACATGATAAAATTGAAACGGCATCGGGCAAGAAAAGTGTATTCAGAATATACAAAGATGTTCGCTTTTCAAAGGATAAAACACCATACAATACCCATTGGAGCGGGGCCTTGAAAAGGGCAACAAAAAAACTGCGCGGGGGATACTATTTTCGTATTGAACCCGGGAATTCATTTTTAGCCGGGGGCTTTTTCGGTCCGGAATCGAATGATATAAAAAGAATAAGGCAAGATATTGACGCGAATTACAAAGAGTGGGGAAGTTTGCTCTCGGATCAAACATTGGTAAAAACATTTGGAAAGATGAAAGGCCAAAAACTTGGTTCGACTCCGCGGGGTTACGCAAAAGACCATCCGGCCATTGATATTTTACGCTATAAACAATTTCTTTTTAAATATGAGTTCACCGATGAAGAAGTAAGCAGTCCGGATTTTTTATATAAGGTGAATGATATTTTTAAAAAAATGAGGCCCTTTTTCGATTTCATGAGTGAGATACTTACCACCGATGCTAATGGCATACCTGTCATAGATTAAAAATAAGAATAGCCAGACCTCGCGCCTGGCTACTACATATAATTAATTTTAAACTATCGCACTTTAACGTAAGTTTTAGTTAAAGGTTGTATAAATAATATTAAATAATACTCCAAATAGTTGTCAGTAATA
>JAQBOK010000362.1 GCA_028288085.1 Mucilaginibacter sp. | reverse complement strand
GAGAACCAGATCACCGCTGCGAACGTTAAAAACATAAAGGCAAAAATAATTGCTGAAGGTGCAAACGGCCCAACATCGCCGGAAGCTGAAGCTATTTTTTATAGCAACGGCGGCATGATCATCCCCGATATGTACGCTAACGCGGGTGGTGTAACCGTTTCGTACTTCGAGTGGCTAAAAAATCTTTCGCACGTTGCTTTTGGCCGCATGAACAGGCGTTTTGAAGAAAACTCAAACCTTAACCTGGTAAATATGGTTGAAGGTATTACAGGCGTGGCGTTAACACCAATGCAACGTTCAACAATTATAAAAGGCGCATCAGAACTGGAGCTGGTAAATTCAGGTTTGGAAGATACCATGATCCGTTCATACCACGAGATAAGGGAAACCTATAAAAATAACCCAAAGATTGATACCCTGCGCAGTGCCGCTATGGTAGGCGCAATTAATAAAATAGCCGTATCATACCAAAACTTAGGTATTTGGCCATAAGCCCTTGTTGTATTGTTTAATTTGAAAAATGGCTGGATATGATTAATATTCAGCCATTTTCATTTATAATGTTACAAACTTCCCGCTGCTGATCATCAATGTTTATGATTTAATTTCTTTAATTTAGAATGATAAATCTTGGAAAAGGGATGTTTAAAAATTTATGTATTATATTTTTATTCATAAGCATTAAAACGCTTGCCCAAACTCCAAATATTGGCTTTGAAGACGGTACGTTTAATAACTGGAAGTGTTATGTTGGCAGCATCAATCCCTCTGGTATTATTGATTTGTCCGCAAGCGCTCCCGTTTTTAACCGGCATACCATGATAACCAAAGCATCTGCTTTAGTGCTGGATCCTTATGGTAAATTTCCTGTCCTTTGTCCAAACGGAAGTAATTATTCTATCAGGTTAGGTAACGAGGAAGCCGGTGCACAGGCAGAGCGCATTTCCTATACATTTACAGTTCCCAATAAAAAATCGTATAGCATTGTTTTTAATTATGCGGTTGTTTTGGAAAATCCAAATCATGAACCGTTTCAACAACCCAAATTTACCGCAAAGGTTTACAACGTTACTGATGATGTATACCTTGAGTGTCCATCGTTTAATTTTGCAGCATCGTCCAGTTTGCCGGGTTTTAAATTATCTACAGTGCCCGGAGCGAAGGGAGAGAGCATTTATTATAAGGACTGGTCGACTGCAACAATTGACCTTAGCAACTATGTAGGCAAAGTTATAAGCCTTGTTTTTACAACTAACGACTGTACTAAAATTATGCATTTTGGCTATGCTTACCTTGATATAGATGAGAGCAACGGAACTCCGATTACCGGCAACGCCTATTGTGTAGGGCAAAGATCAGTTAGCCTGTACGCCCCAAATGGTTTTTATTCATACGTTTGGTACAATGCAAATCTATCGAAACAAATAGGTACAGGTCAAAAGCTAACCATATCGCCGCCACCGCCTGATAATACAACCTACGCAGTAAAGATTTTCCCTTACCCTGGTCTTGGTTGTATAGATACCATGTTTACTACAATTAATAAGATTGATGAAGGGTTTAGGCTGAAAGTTTTGGATACCATATATGGATGCCCGCAAACAAGTGTTAATCTTACTGACCCGAAGGTAACATCAGGCAGCAGCCCGGGGACATCACTAACCTATTTTGCAGATTCATTGGGTACGAATTATTTGTATAATCCCGATCGGATCACAACTTCCGGGACATATTACATACAGGGACTGAATAAAGAAGGTTGTATGAATATTTTGCCTGTACATGTAATAATTGACCTGCCCCAAATTAATGTTACAGATCCGAAGCCAGTAAATTTTCCTGTAACAATTGATCTGTCAAAGGCTTTCACTCATCAAAAAGACTTAACATATGGCTATTACAGCGATGCCGGGGCAAAAAATGAGGTAGCCGACTATACCACTGTTAAATACAGCGGCGTGTATTATATAAAGGCAACAAGCAGCAAGGGATGCAGTAATATAGTGCCGGTTAACGTTGTAGTACACCCGCCGCCACCTTATACTATAAACGCGCCGACCGCATTTACACCAAATAATGATGGTGTAAATGACCATTTTATCATAACCGTAAAGGGCTTTGCTACTTTTGGGAATGTTAAAATTTATAACCGTAACGGACAGCTTGTATTTACAGCCAAATCATCGTTGGATTTTTGGGATGGAACCTATAATGGGCGAAATTTACCCTCCGGGGTTTATTATTGGCTATTTGAAGGGATAGATGTTTATCATCAAACTAAAATTGACCAGGCAGCTTCCATTACCTTATTAAGGTAGAAGGGATCTAATGAGTCGCTACGGTTGAATTGGAAATCCGCCATCTTATATTAAGAATAGTTCTAAATAACATTAATCTCTTGTAATAAACATTATTACATTAACGTTTTGTACTTTTGTAACTCGAAATAAGGAGATAAACCGTTAATGAAAAAAAGTTCGATATTTGGTTTGCTTGTAATTGCTATAGCGATAGCAGTTGTTATCACTACTTACGCCAGTTCAAGTACTTACGGCGCATTTCGCGATGCTAAAAAAACTACTGACGAATTGCATATAGTTGGCCATTTAGATAAAGGCAAAGAGCTGTATTATGATGCCGCCAAGGATGCCAATTACTTCTCGTTTTTTGTGAAAGATAACAAAGGCGAGGAATGTAAAGTAGTATATACCGGCACAAAGCCGCAGGATTTTGAAAAATCAGAACAAATTGTGCTTACGGGCCGCATGACGGGCAAAGAATTCCATGCATCCAGTATCCTGATGAAATGCCCTTCAAAATATACCCAGGATAAAGTAGAAGTTACAGAGGTCAAAGCTAAAACGGCCGAATTATAAAATCATTTAATGGATATAGTTTATAAAGGTGAACACCTTTTACCGGGGCATTTAGGCCAGGTATTTGTTATTCTTTCGTTCGGCGCAGCATTACTATCTACCTTAAGATATTATTTTGCTTCTACCAGCACCACTAAGCTGGATAACTCGTGGCTAAAGATGGCGCGTGTAGCTTTTTGGGCACATACACACTCTATTCTAGGGGTTGGGGTGATGCTTTTCTAT
>JAQBOK010000353.1 GCA_028288085.1 Mucilaginibacter sp. | reverse complement strand
CTTTATTGACAATGGTTTGAGTAACATCTTCCTGGTAACTCCGCAAACGTCAGAGGACCGTATCCGCAAAATAGATAAACTGAGTAACAGCTTTATTTACCTGCTTTCCTCATCATCCATCACCGGGAAAAACCTGGAAGTGTCTAATGCCATCGAGGATTATTATAAGCGCATTAAAGCTATGGAGCTTCAAAACCCGGCTATTATCGGCTTTGGTATCTCCAATAACGATACCTTCAAAAAAGCCTGTGAATATGCGCAAGGTGCCATTGTAGGTAGTGCCTTTGTGAAGCTTTTGGGTGAGAAAAACTATTTGGAAAAGATACCAGAGTTTATAAAATCTATCAGACCATAGAAATCGAAGTTTAACTCAGGGTGCTTGTTTTTAATGGCCTCGTTCAGAGCTTCGCTATGTCAAAACTTCGATTTCTAACAGTTACAAATACATTTCCAACTCCCCTTTGCCCTCACGCACTACCTCAAATTCTCCAGAAGTGCAATCCACAACGGTAGATGCCACATTACCGCCATAGCCGCCATCGATCACTATATCTACTTTATCTTCATATTTTTCGTAGATCAATTCCGGGTCGGTGGAGTATTCCACAATTTCATCCTCGTCATGTATGGAAGTGGATAAGATAGGGTTGCCCAGCACCCTCACTATTTCGCGGGCTATATCATTGTCAGGCACACGGATACCTACAGTTTTTTTGTTGGAACTCAGTAACTTTGGTACCATATGACTGGCGTTAAAAATAAAGGTAAAAGGGCCTGGCAGTGCTTTCTTTAATACCCTAAAAGTTGTATTGTCAATGGGTTTGATATAGTCGGATATGTGACTCAAATCATAGCATATAAATGAAAAATTTGCTTTATCGGGCTTGATGTGCCTTATTTGGCATATCTTTTCAATTGCTTTATGATTGGTGATGTCGCATCCCAAGCCATACACGGTATCGGTAGGGTAGATGATAATGCCACCTTTACGTAACACGTCTACAACCTGTTCAATAACTTTAGGGTTAGGGTTTTCCGGGTATATTTTTATCAGCATAATATAATAATGAGGCGGGATTAATAATGTGAATACTGAAATTCCTGCACCATGTTTAAATAAAAGTAATCAGTTATTAAACTGTCCATTTCATTTACTGTTTTAAGCAATTCCTTTTTGTTATTTGGTTTTTGTTTTGAAAGAGTCTCATTATCACTGCTTACTTCATCCTCGATCGTCTGTTTTAACGCTGCTATATAAAGCGCTTTTTGTTTTGAAATACTATAAGATTTTTTAAAATCACCATAATTTCCATCTTCATGAAGCAGGTAAACAGAATATTCTGCATAGCCTAAAATCCGACTGTATTGGTGGCCGTAATATGTTCCACCGTGTCTTAACCTCCCAAATATAAAATTGAGGTCTCTGTATAGTTTTATCAAAGTCTGCCGCTGCATCTTATATTGCTCATCACAATCGCCCATTTTTAAGAAGAAAGCATATAAAACATAATAATTGTCCTGGCATACTTCACAATTAAAATTCATTGTATTGTCCTTGCCTCCTATATTTATGGTTACACCTTTTAATTTTGCAAGGCTTACATCAGGAGCGTAATGCAGCTCTTTAGTAAACTCTGGACAGGCTTTTATTATCTTTCTCAAGTCGCCCTTTGAATATTTAAAAGTATCATCAGTATCCGCACTGATGTTAACAGAATCTTTGTCATTACCGCTAATAATATCAGGTTCTGACTGCTTACTGACAGAATTTATAGTAGTGTCCTGATTTGATAGTTCTAACTTTTTATAGGAATTTTTACAACTGAACAATGCAGCGATCACTATTAGCAGAATTATATTTTTCATCAGGATATAGGCTGTCAATTGTTTTTAAAAATAAGAAATATTACCCGATATTTTTTCGAACAAAAAAGCCATCTGCAAAGCAAATGGCTTATAATTCTTTATTTAAAAATTAAAGTTCGAAATCAATTACGCTTGCTTGGTCAGCTGTGCGTTGATGGTTAATTTAATATCTTCACCAACTACTATCGAACCTGCTTCGGTTACACCGTCCCAGGTTAAACCAAACTCTTTACGGTTTATTTTCCCGGTAATTTCAAAACCTGCTTTAATATTGCCATAAAAATCGCCTGCAGAACCGCCGTATTCAACACTAAGTGTAACCGGTTTGGTTACGTCCTTGATTGTAAGATCGCCTTTTAATGCATATTCATCATCACCGGTTTTGGTAAATGAAGTTGATTTGAACTTGATGTGCGGATAAGTTGCAGCGTCAAAAAACTCGGCTGATTTCAAGTGCTCATCGCGTTGGGTTTGGGTAGTATCAAGACTGTCAATATCAATTGAAAATTCAATCTTCGCGTCTGAGAAATCATCATTTTCTGTTTCAACTGATCCTTCAAAGCTTTTAAAAAAACCGCTTACCGTTGAGATTACCAAGTGTTTTACCTTAAATTGTACTTCTGAGTGCATTTGGTCAATAGACCACTTTGTTATTGTTGCCATAGCTTTAATGATTGTTTATAAATCAAATATAGATAGATATATGTTTAAACATATATCTAATTTTTAAGTTTACAATTTGTCGACAAATTGTATAGACTTTAACCATAAATAATCATTTTTGTTAGTCAGCTATAAAAATAAAAAGAGCCCATTACGGGCTCCAATCTTAAATATTGTAATCTATGGTTAGATTTATAATGCCAATACTTCCTCCACTCTAGCGGCGGCCTCTTTAAGCAATATGGCCGAGTAAACTTTCAGACCAGATTCGTCTATTAGTTTTTTGGCTTCTTCGGCATTGGTGCCCTGTAAGCGTACAATGATGGGGACGTGAATATTGCCTATTTCCTGGTAAGCATCTATCACACCTTGTGCCACACGGTCGCAGCGTACTATACCGCCAAAAATATTGATCAGTATTGCTTTTACTTTTGGGTCTTCTAATATGATATTAAAGGCAGCTTTTACAGTCTCGGCATTAGCGGTACCGCCTACATCCAAAAAGTTAGCAGGTTCGCCACCGGCCAGTTTAATGATATCCATAGTAGCCATAGCCAAGCCGGCGCCATTAACCATACAGCCTACATTGCCATCAAGTTTAACATAATTTAAGTTTGATTTGCTTGCTTCAACTTCTGTAGGGTCTTCTTCATTCAGATCGCGCAGAGCAGCAAAATCAGGGTGACGGAATAAACCGTTGTCGTCCAGGTTCACTTTGGCATCAACAGCCAATATTTTATTATCAGATGTTTTTAAAACAGGATTGATCTCAAATAACGAAGAATCGGTAGCATCATAAGCTTTATACAATGCGGTTACAAATTTAACCATATCCTTAAAAGCATCGCCGGAAAGGCCCAGGTTGAAAGCGATCTTTCGTGCCTGAAAAGGTTGTAGTCCTACCTTCGGATCAATTTCTTCTTTAAATATTAATTCTGGTGTGTGCTCGGCAACATGCTCAATATCCATACCGCCTTCGGTTGAATACATTACTATGTTGCGGCCTTTTGCACGGTCGAGCAATACGCTGACATATAATTCCTTGGTTTCGCTTTCGCCGGGATAGTAAACATCCTGCGCAACCAAAATTTTATTAACTTTTTTACCTTCCGGACCGGTTTGAGGGGTAACCAGTTGCATTCCTAATATATTTCCAGCCCTTTCTCTAACTTCCTCCAAATTTTTTGCCAGTTTAACACCACCGCCTTTACCACGGCCGCCGGCATGTATCTGTGCTTTAATTACAACCCAACTTGATCCTAAGTCTTCTTTTAGTTTTTGAGCAGCGGCAACAGCTTGTTCAACAGTATCGGCAACGATGCCTTCCTGAACTCTAACGCCAAAGCTTTTTAATATGGCTTTACCCTGGTATTCGTGAATATTCATGTTTTGTGTAGAATTTGCGGTAAAGCTACTACTTTTGTTTAAATTGTTGTAAAGTTGGAAGGGTGAAATGTTGATGGATTGTAGAAAGATTTATAATCATGGATTTATGATGGCTGACAGGAGAAATTTGAACCCGCGGAAAGATAATTTTACAACATTTTAACTTTACTATCTTCCAACATTTCAAACAGCTACCTTTACAAAATGCTTAAGGCCCAATCTATCCATAAATCATACGGACAACTTCAAATACTAAAGGGTGTTGATCTCGATGTAAAAAGAGGCGAAATTGTAACTATTGTTGGCGCCTCAGGCGCAGGCAAAAGCTCACTACTAAATATCCTTGGTACATTGGACAAGCCGGATTCTGGCAAGGTGTTTTTAAATAACATTGAAGTAAGTCAGCTAAGCAACAGAAACATAAGTGCTTTCAGGAATAAAAAAATCGGGTTTATATTTCAATTTCATCACCTGCTGGTTGAATTTAATGCAATGGAAAATGTATGCATACCAGCTCTTATTGCAGGGGATTCACGTGCTGATGCTGAGAAAAAAGCTGCTCTATTATTGGAAAAGTTAGGATTAGGAGATAGAATGGATCATAAACCTAATCAATTGTCGGGCGGCGAACAGCAAAGAGTGGCAGTTGCCCGGGCCTTGATCAATAAACCGGCACTTATTTTTGCTGATGAACCATCAGGTAACCTTGATTCAACAAATGCAAATGAGTTGCATGAGCTGTTTATTAAACTTAGGGATGAGTTTGATCAAACTTTTGTAATAGTTACCCACAATGAACATCTGGCTGAACTCGCAGACCGGAAAATTTTAATGAAAGACGGTTTAATTGTTCAATAAATTATTGTGTATAAGTTAATTACAGCGGCTAATTCATCACGAGCCTACCAATTGAAAAGTAAATTAAATTCGGACTATGTTTTATTGGGTGATTACCATGATTTGCCTGATTTATTGTTAAAAACGGGCAAGGTACTTAGATTACCAGACCCCAAAAAAACAAGCTACACCCATGAGATGCTTTCCTTGTGTATTGACAAGGATATAGATACTATTTACGCTTTACGCGAACAGGAAAAACAACTTTTATTAAATGCAGAACAGTTATTTCAGGAATATAATATCAAAATACAAGTAACTGATAATGAAATATAGAGACTTAGATCATCGAAAAACAGCTTTCATATTTGAACTGGATGAGGTTCTTTATCCCGAAAAGGACTATTTATACCAGGTTTATTATCTTTTTACAAGCTTTTTAGAATACACCGAATTTATAAATGCAAAAGAAGCAACTGATTTGATGATAAATACGTATTTATCAGAAGGAAAGGATGCGGTTTTTGATTGTTTAAAGAAAAAGTTTAACATTGACGAAAAATATAGATTTAACTTTGATCATCTAAAGAAAACGGCAAAGCTGCCTTTGAAACTGCTGCTCCATCAAAATATGCTTAGCTTGCTGCAGGAAATTGTGATTGACAGGAAAGAAATATTTATTGTGACTAATGGGAATCCCGAGCAGCAGTTAAATAAAGTTAAGCAAACCGAATGGAACGGACTCGAACCCTACCTCACCTGTTATTTTGCCGATGAAATAACCCCTAAACCTGAAACAGATTGTATTGATCTGCTTATAAAAGATCATAATTTGCAACGAAGAAATGTTTTAATGATAGGAAATTCTGAAACTGATGAAATTTGTGCCGAAGCTTGCGGCATTGATTACTTGGAATTAAGTGAATTTTAACAAGTAATCCATAACATATTTACCGCAAATTTCGTTTAAAGCTAAATGGCTTCGCGCACATAATTATTCCTAATATGAAAAAAATATTTTACTCTCTTCTTTTATTATCCGTGATATTGGCCTCTTCGTGTACTAAAGAAAAGAAGGTAGTCCCAAAACCCATTACAGATACGACTAAATTGACACCGACTGCGCTTGATCTTATTAAAGATTCGGTGTTTTTGTTTGCTAAGGAAGATTATTTGTGGTACGATCAATTACCAACCTACCAAGTTTTTAACCCACGATCTTTTACCGATCCGGATGATATGACAGCATTAACCAAGGAGGTTGATGCATTATCACAAATTGCTATTAACCCCACAACTACTAAGCCTTATGAGTATTATGTTCCAAATCCGGGTGAAGCCAAATATTCCTTTATTGATGATGGGTCGGTTTCAGCAGAATTGAACGGTGTAAAAGGAGATTTTGGTTTTGCACCATTTTATAACCATTTAGATGAGTCTGATCTGCGCGTGAAATATGTTTATCCAGGTTCGCCAGCGGATCTTAAAGGCATAAAACGAGGGTACCGCATTACCAGCATAAATAGCAGAACAAGCCTTACATATGATGGAGATAATGGCCCAAATGTAAATTTTGTGGTTAACGCTTATGCATACAGCAATACCATTTCGATGACCTTGCTTAAGCCTGATGGAACCACCCTTACAGTAAATAATATGAGTACAGCAAATTATAATGTAAACCCGGTTTTAAAGGATAGTGTATATAATCCGAGTAAAGGACGTAAAGTTGGGTATATGGTTTTCAATAGCTTTACTTCCCAGGACAATGCCGGCCCTCAATTAGATTTGGTATTTAATAAGTTTATTGATAGCGCCATTACTGATCTGGTTGTAGACTTGCGTTACAATGGAGGTGGCTATGTTTCAACAGCCGAATACATAGATAATTATATTGTTCCGGCAACAAAATCAGGTACGCCAATGTATATTACTTATTACAACAATAATTTGCAAAATGATATTCACCCTTTACTGAGTGGGGTATATAATATTCCAGCGGGAAGCTTTAAGCCTGAAAATAGCGATAATAGTATAAGTTTTAATAAAAAAGGATCGTTAAATGTTAATCATGTATACTTCATCATTACTGGTGCAACGGCTTCTGCGAGTGAGTTAACTATCAATAATTTGCGTCCTGAAATGGATGTTCAATTTGTAGGTAACACGAGCTATGGCAAACCAGTTGGTTTTTTTGCAATAGATATTAATAAGTATCAACTGTATATTCCCGAATTTTATACCCAGAATTCAGCAGGACAAGGTGGGTATTATTCAGGATTTACCCCGGGGGCATCTACTTCCGCTTATCCTGGAGTAGAGGATTTTGACGATGTTACTAAAGATTTTGGTGACTCTGGTGAAGGGTTGCTTGCACACATTTTAAGTTATGTGAAAACGGGAACATATTCGGTTAAATCACCGGTTATACAAAGCCTTTCTTCAAGACAAACAATGTCAATAAGTGCTGAAAACTCGTTGGCCAAAAAGATGAGTAAGAGTAAATTTAACGGAATGATATTCGATAAAAAGTTAAAATCGAAAAAGAGATTTTAAACTGAAGGTAAAAAACGGAAGGCCGGGGGCAAAGCATTATAATCGCTTTTGTTCCCGGCTTTTTGTTTTGGCTTAATCTGCAAGCTCCCGGAGATCAACGGGAACAACTCTTGATATTCCCTGTTCAACCATTGTAACACCATAGATTATATCTGTGCTGGCGATGGTTCTTTTATTATGTGATACGATGATAAATTGCGAATCGCTCGAAAATTCGCGGATAATAATATTAAACTTGTCAATATTAGTATCATCCAACGGGGCGTCAACCTCATCAAAAATACAGAAAGGGGCAGGTTTTAGCAGATAAAGTGAGAATAGGATGGCTGTAGCAGTCAATGTTTTTTCGCCACCCGAAAGTTGATTGATGGATAATGGGCGTTTCCCTTTTGGTCTTGCAATAATATCGATATCTGATTCCAAAGGGTTTTGGGGATCAGTCAGGATCAGATCGCATGAATCTTCTTCATTAAACAAGGACCGAAATACCTTTATAAAATTCTCCCTAACATTGATAAAGGCGAGCATAAATTTCTCTTTCGCGGTATCATCAATCTCTTGTATTGTGGCTAAAAGAGAGGTTTTTGCTTCGTTAAGATCCTTTTTTTGTGCCTGGATAAACTCATACCGCTGGTTCATTTCAGAATAGGCATCAACGGCCAAAGGATTGATAGGCCCAAAATCGTCGAGTTGTCTTTTTAGCTTTTCTGTTCTTTCTCTCAGATCTGCCTCGTTTTCATTTTCGGGAGGCTTAGCATCCAGTAGTTCCTGGATATCGATGTTAAACTCAACCGAAAGACGCTCTTTCAACGCATTCAAATCAAGCTTCAAATTATTTTTTTGATCCTTTAACTCATTTTCAATTGCTTCAGCCTGGTCCTTCTTTCGTCTAAGCCCGGTTACTTCATTTTCAGTCTCCGTGATTTTTCCACGCCAGCTGTAATATTCCTGTTCCGCTTGCTGTGTGGCTTTTTCGAGTTCTTCCTTTTGACTATACATTTCTATCAGGTCATCATCTGAGTGACCCGCCAAGGCAAGATTTTCGCTAATGGCCAGTTTTACTTTTTCCAGCTCTGTGCTGTTTTGTGCAATACGACTTTCTAAATTTTCCTTTTGACTTTCCCGGTAATCCATATCTTTTACCAGGCCCGAAACCTTATTTTGCTGCTGATGGTAGCGGATATTTTCCTGGTTATAAGTATTGGATTGAACAGATATATATTCATTTAGTTCATTAAAGGCTTCTTGTTTATCAGCCAATAGATCATTTTGAATTTGCTTTTGGGTTTTAACCTCTGCAAGCTGAGGTTGTAATTTTAGAGTTTCTTCCTTTATGCCGCTTATTTTTTGGGCGATGTCTTCCTTACGGTTCCGACTGTTTTCAATAAATGCCTGGTATTGTTCTTGCCTGGTTTTCACAGTGATCAATTCAGTATTTAGCCGGTTAAGGTCTTGCTGTTTCAGAGCGATCTGGTCTTTTTTGCCCGATGACTTCAATCCCGAGAGTATACTTTGAAGCTCTTCTGACCGGCTTTTTAATTCGTTAAGCCGATTATCAACCGCCCTTATTTCTTTGGCCAGATTCTCCATGTTTTTCACCCTGCCAATTCGTTTCCCCTCAAACAAACCCACTGATCCGCCGGCCATTGTCAACTTGGATTTGTTGAATTTTCCGCTCTTACCGATCAATACCATATCACCGGAAACTGAAGCATTGTTCAGGTCGTTCTCAGTTGAATCATTAACAAGGTAAACATCCTTCAATAAATGGTTGCAAAGGTTTAGGTAGCGTTTATCCACTTCAATTACACTTAGTGCCGGTATACGTGTCCCATTAAAGTCTGCTCCGGCAGGGGCCACCTCTCCATCACTCAGAAGCTTTCCTTTCGGGAGTGGCTTGGGTAACGCTTCATAATTACTCAATACAAAAAATTGTGCCCGGCCTTTTGCGGAATTACTTAATAAGTTAATAGCAGATATTGCTTCATTATAATTTTCGACCACATAATAATTCATCAGCGGCTCCAAATAATTCTCGATAGCTACACGGTATTCTTCCCGGCAAAAAAGGATATCACTAAGAAGCGGGGCATTTTTGGCCCAGTCGCTATTCTTTTTAAGGAAACGGATGGATTCAGGAAAACCTTCCAGGTTATCCACCATGCTTTTAGTCAGGTTGTATTCGTTTTGCCTGGCATCGAGCTTTCGGCTTTCCTGTATAATGGTATCTTTTATGCTGTTTGATTCAGTTTCGGTGTCTTTTATTTGTCCCTGCAGTTTATTTTCAAAATCAGTAGCAATCTGCAGTTCCTTTTCCATAGTTTCAGAACGGTTCTGTAACTCTGCAACTACCTGGTTAAAATGGGAGAGTTCTGCTTCTTTATTGGTTGCATCCTCTGCATTTCGCTGACTTTCCTGTTCTAAAGCCTGCTCTTGTATTTGAAGTATTTCAAGGTCTTTTTCAGTTTGATATATTTGGTTCTGAAGTCTGCTATTGATAGTAGTCAGTTCGTTCAATTCAGCACGGGCCGAAGTTTGTTGTAGTCTTAACTCATCAACCGCTGATTTTAAGTCATTAACCAAGGTTTGAACCATTTGTAAGTTCTCATCTTCCTGCGCTTTTTCTTCAGCAAGCCGTTTTATATTGTATAAAACATGGTTAAATTGGTTGCGGTCGCGTTCCAGTTCTTCAATTAAACGTGCTTCTCTATCCTGTTGGAATTTGAGTTGCTCGTTTTTTATTTTTTTCTCGTTTTCATAGGCCCTGATCTTTGAAACATATTCGTTGGTAGCCCTTTGCTGAATGGACAGGTTTTTTTCTTTGGTGAGGCTATCTACCTTTTGTTGCTGCAAAGCAGCTTCCAGTGTATCAATTTGTGCTACTATGCCAAGTTTTTCAGCCCTTTGTTTTTGTTCCTGGTCTTCGATCTTATTTAATGATTCGCTGAACGAAATGATCCTGAAAGAGGCCAGCATAATACTAAGAGTTTTATATTGTTCTCTTAATTTATAGTAGCGCTCAGTCTTTTTTGCCTGGTTCTCCAGTGTCTTCAGGTTTTTTTCGATCTCGGAAAGTAGATCTTCAACTCTTTCCAGGTCAGCCTCGGTATCCTTAAGTTTATTGAAAGTTTGTTTTTTGCGTAGCTTATATTTGGAAATACCTGATGCTTCTTCAAATAAATTGCGTCGTGAGCCTTCTTTATTAGCAATGATCTCATCTATCATCTTTAGTTCGATAATAGAGTAGGAGTCGGCACCAATGCCGGTATCTAAAAATAAGTCGGTAATGTCTTTTAAGCGGCACTGAACATCATTCAACCGGTACTCGCTATCGCCGGCACGGTACAACTTACGGGTTACTGTAACCTGCGAAAATTCTGTAGGAAGTATATTTTTTGTATTGTCAAAAGTTAAAGAGACTTCGGCAAGGTTAGCAGGCTTACGGCTTTTGGAACCATTAAAAATAATGTTCTCCATTTTTTCGGAACGCAGCATGCGGGTACTTTGCTCGCCAAGTACCCACCTAATAGCATCAACAACGTTTGATTTGCCGCAACCATTCGGCCCTACAATCGCAGTAACACCCTTATCAAAATTAATGGTTACCTTATCGCCAAAGCTTTTAAATCCCTTTATCTCTAAACTGCTAAGCTGCATGTGAGTTGTAAGTTATGAGCTGTTAGTTATAAATCATGAATTACTTTTTACAGTAATTTCATATAACCTATAATATTCAACTTTCAACTAAATAAATATCTCGCCTTTCAGGTAGGTAACAGCATTGCCGCTCATTAACACCCTATCGCCGTTGTTTTCACACCAAAGCTCACCTTTGCGGGCTGATAGCTGGTAAGCGTGCAGTTTATCCTTGCCTAATTTATTTGCCCAGTAAGGTATAAGGTTGCAATGTGCCGAGCCAGTAACCGGATCTTCAGGTATTCCGGCGCCGGGTGCAAAAAAGCGGGAAACAAAGTCGGCATCTTTTCCGGGTGCAGTAATAATTACCCCTACAGTATCCAGTTTTGACAAAGCAAAGAAATCAGGCGTGATATCCACAATATCCTCCTCTTTTTCATAAACCAAAAAGTAATCGCGGGAACGGTAAGCTGCCAGCGGTTGCTTTTCTCCCATAGCTTCAGCCAATCCATTAGGCAATTCAATAGGTATTGCTGGCCTGGATGGGAAATCCATCTGGTATTTGTCACCATCTTTTTTAACGGTTAGTACACCGGCTTTTACTGTTTCGAAGTTAATGACGTTTTCTTTATACCCTAATTCTGTAAAAATAATATGTGCTGATGCAAGTGTGGCATGGCCGCAAAGATCAATCTCCAGTTCTGGGGTAAACCATCTTAATTTATAGCCAGTATCATTTTTAACAAAAAAGGCGGTTTCGGCCAGGTTATTTTCAGCCGCTATTTTTTGCATTGTCTCGTCGGGGAGCCATTCATTTAATGGGCAAATAGCAGCAGGATTGCCACCGAAAAGACGATTGGTAAAAGCATCAGCCTGGTAAATAGAGATTTTCATGAGCGCTAAATATTAAGGCTCTAATATAGCAGTAAGTTATAGAAACAAAAAAGCCTTCCGGGTTTGGAAGGCCTATTTTTTAACCTAAATATGATTTCAGAATTTTACTTCTGGAGGTATGCCTGAGGCGTTGCAGCGCTTTGTCTTTTATCTGCCTTACACGCTCACGTGTAAGATTGAATTTTTCACCTATCTCCTCTAACGAAAGCGGATGGTTGGTTCCTAAACCGAAGAATAATACAATAATTTCGCGTTCACGTTCTGTTAATGTAGAAAGGGAGCGTTTTATTTCTTCGGATAATGATTCATTAATTAGTATGGAGTCGGTATTTGGTTCCTGGTTCTCTAATACATCCAGCAAAGTGTTTTCTTCGCCTTGTACAAAAGGTGCATCCATTGATACATGCCTACCTGAATTACTTAAAGTATCAGATATTTTATCAACAGTGGTTTCCAGCATCTCGGCTAACTCTTCTGGTGAAGGTTCGCGCTCAAACTCTTGTTCGAGCTTTGAAAATGCTTTGCTGATCTTGCTTAATGAGCCTACCTGGTTTAACGGCAAACGTACTATACGTGATTGCTCGGCGATAGCCTGCAATATGGATTGACGGATCCACCATACGGCATAGGATATAAATTTAAATCCCTTAGTTTCGTCAAAACGTTTTGCAGCCTTTATAAGGCCTAAATTGCCTTCATTTATGAGGTCGCCCAGGGTAAGCCCTTGATTCTGATATTGTTTTGCTACCGATACTACAAAACGCAGATTTGTTTTTGTTAACCTTTCCAGAGCTGCCTGGTCACCTTCTCGTATTTTCTGAGCTAAAATTACTTCTTCTTCCGCTGTGATCAGATCAACCTTACCAATTTCGTGAAGATATTTATCGAGAGATTGCGACTCACGGTTGGTAATGGATTGGGTTATTTTGAGTTGTCTCATTTATTTTTATTACCTCAATAATTCCTTTTAGAATAGAACGTGCAAAGTTATAAAATTGTTATTAAAAAATAACAACTCAAAACTTCTTTACATTTTAATTAAAATATATTTATTATGAGTTTATTCAACAGGATTTGAAGCCTGTTTTATAGCTCATTTAGCTTAAAAGTATCCTTTACCCTGATGCCTTTTTCGGTTTGCTGAACTGTACAACATTCGTTCAATGGATCGTGCTCAAAATACAGAATATAATCGTTTTCCAAAGCTTCATTTAAAAATAATTTCTTTTCATTCAGCGTTGTTAAAGGGAACATATCATAGGCCATTACATAGGGAATAGGTAAGTGCCCGGTTGATGGTAAAAGGTCGGCCATATAAAGGATATTTTTCCCTTTATATTTAATTAGTGGAAGCATCATTGCTTCTGTATGGCCAGAAACAAAGCGCACATTAAAATTATCCGCGAATTTTACTTCCCCGCCGGTATCAATAAATTTCAACTGGCCGCTTTCCTGGATAGGGATTATGTTTTCTTTTAAAAAAGATGCTTTTTCACGTTCGTTCGGAAACACCGCCCAATCCCAATGTTTTTTATTGCTCCAGTAAGAAGCGTTTTTAAAAGCAGGGGTTAGTTGGTCATTTTCACGCTTAACAGCTCCGCCAACATGATCAAAGTGCAGATGGGTTAAAAATACATCTGTTATATCATCGCGGTGAAAACCATGTTTTGCCAATGAAGTATCAAGAGTTGCATCGCCATGCAGGTAATAATGACTAAAAAACCTGGCATCCTGTTTATTGCCAATGCCCGTATCAATTAAAATAAGGCGATTATTATCCTCAACCAGCAAACAGCGCATGGCCCAGTTACATAGGTTATTTTCATCAGCGGGATTGGTTTTGTTCCAGATAGATTTTGGAACAACGCCAAACATGGCGCCGCCGTCTAATTTAAAAAAACCGGTATCGATGGTGTATAATTTCATTGAATTCGAAAATTAAAATTCAAAAGTCAAAATGATAGACAAGCGATTTGACTTTTGAATTTATAATTTTGACTTAATTATAAGTGAATGCACTCTCCGTAAGCTTCTGCAGCTGCTTCCATTACAGCTTCGCTCATGGTTGGGTGCGGGTGAACAGATTTAATAATGTCGTGTCCGGTAGTTTCCAATTTGCGTGCGGTAACTACTTCGGCAATCATCTCTGTTACGTTGTGGCCCAACATGTGGGCACCCAGGAATTCGCCATATTTAGCATCAAATATCACTTTTACAAAGCCATCTTTTGCTCCGGCTGCAGATGCCTTGCCTGATGCCGAGAATGGGAATTTACCAACCTTGATTTCATAACCGGCTTCCTTAGCTCCTTTTTCGGTATATCCAACAGAAGCAATTTCAGGCATGCAATAAGTACAACCCGGAATATTATTATAGTTCAAAGGTTCAGGATTTAAACCGGCGATCTTTTCAACACAAATTATTCCTTCGGCCGAGGCAACATGTGCCAGCGCCTGTCCTTTTACAATATCGCCAATGGCGTAAACACCTTCAACGTTTGTTTTATAAAAATCGTCAACCAATACTTTACCCTTATCGGTTTTAACGCCATTTTCTTCTAAGCCAATACCTTCAAGATTGGTACTGATACCAATGGCTGATAATACGATCTCGGCCTCAAGAGATACCGTGCCGGTTGCAGTTTTTACACTTACTTTGCAAATATCGCCGCTGCTGTCAACTGATTCGACAGTAGAACTGGTCATAATATTTATACCTTGTTTTTTAAGGATACGATTCAGCTGCTTTGATACGTCTTCATCTTCTAATGGTACAATGTTATCCAAAAATTCAACAACAGTAACACTGGTGCCTATCGAATTATAGAAATAAGCAAATTCAATCCCGATTGCCCCGGAACCTACCACGATCATTGATTTTGGTTGTTTTGGTAGGGACATAGCCTGGCGATATCCTATCACTTTTACGCCGTCCTGCTTAATACTGGGTAGCTCGCGAGAGCGGCCTCCTGTAGCTAATATGATATGTTTGGCTGTGTAATCTTTAGCAACTCCTTCGCTGCTTTTTACTTCGACAGTGCCTTTTGATTTAAGCTTTCCGGTGCCCATAAGCACTTCAATCTTGTTTTTTTTCATCAGGAACTGAACGCCTTTGCTCATCCCATCTGCAACACCACGGCTTCTTTTAATCACCGATTCAAAATCAACTTCGCCACCCGAAACTTTTATACCATAGTCGGCAGCATGATTCATATACTCAAATACTTGTGCGCTTTTTAATAAAGCCTTAGTAGGGATGCAGCCCCAATTAAGACAAATGCCCCCTAATGATTCTTTTTCAACAATCGCGGTTTTTAAACCAAGTTGTGAAGCACGTATGGCAGCCACATAACCGCCCGGGCCAGAACCTATAACAATCAAATCGTAGTCCATGTTTTTTAATACTTTTTTGAATTCGAAGCCAAAGCTAAGTAAAAAGGAGGGAATAGAAAAAACCCCGGTCAGCAGGGTGCTGATTTTTACAAAATGAATATAAATTCCACCAAAATTATAGATTAACTAAAAGTTTAAACATGGTTTTTTATGCAATTGTCATATTTATATCACGAGTCTGTTAAATTAAATATATGCTAAGTGTATTAAATGTTGAAAAATATATAATAAATATTAATATTAATTTAACATGGACAATTAGGCCATTGCCTATCTTTGCAACACATTCAATTCATTATAAAGTTCATTTAAACAAACGAGTATGAGGAAGTATTTACTTTTATTATTATTAACAGGGGTTACATTTTTAATGAGCAGAAATGTAAACGCGCAGGGTGTAACAACTGCATCAGTTAATGGTATTGTTACCGATAGCAAGGGATCGATACCAGGTGCGACTGTAACTGTTACACATGTTCCTACAGGTACTGTATACGCTACTGTTAGCCGTGCAGACGGGCGCTTCAATTTGCCTAACTTGAGAGTAGGCGGTCCTTATACATTTAAAGTAACTTTTATAGGTTACAAAGATTTTGTAGAGGAAAATATTTCTTTATCAATTGGCCAGGATCAGAAGATCGATGTCAAGATCGAAGAAAGCAATACCAATTTAGCTGAGGTGGTAATTACCGGTACGCAAGGTAAAGTGATCAATTCTTCACGTACTGGAGCCAGGGAAACAGTAAACCGTGCCCAGATAGAAGGCTTGCCTACTATCAGCCGCTCACTTAGTGACTTTACAAAACTAACTCCATCTGCAAATGGCTTAAGTTTTGGCGGCCGCAGCGGATTATATAACAATATCACCGTTGATGGTGCTTTGTTTAATAACTCTTTCGGTTTAGCAACTACATTGGGAGGGCAAACAAACTCTCAACCGATCTCATTAGACGCGATTGACCAGATACAGGTTGATATCGCTCCTTATGACGTTCGCCAGGGTAATTTTACCGGTGCTGGTGTTAATACCGTGGTAAAATCAGGTACAAACACTTTTAAGGCCACAATTTATGATTATATCCGGGGCACAGGCCTTACCGGGTACAATGCAGGCAGTGTTACTGTTGCCAAAACACCATTTACTTACAGGCAAACAGGCGCAAGCTTTGGCGGCCCAATCATCAAGAATAAATTATTTTTCTTTTTATCAGGCGAAGAGGAACGTATCAGCCAGCCGGCTACCTCTTATGTAGCTACCGGTTCAGGTGCAAGCGGTTCAGTATCGCAGGCAAAATCTTCAGTTCTTGATTCCCTTTCTAAATTCCTTAAATCAAAATATGGTTATAATGCAGGCCCATACCAGGGTTACAACTTTGATACCTACAGCGACAAAATAACCGCTAAGATCGACTGGAATATAGACAAGAATAACACGCTGAGCGCTAAATATTTCTATCTAAAATCATACGGAGATCACCCACCGAGCAATTCAGGTGTAAGCAATTCAAACGGAACCACAAGTGTTGGATATGGAACCACACGTGATGCCGGTACTAACAGCTTGCCTTTTTATGGTTCAGGTTATCGTATCAATAATAACTTTAATATCGGTATTGTTGAGTTAGATACCCGTATCAGCAATAGTATGTCAAACAGGGCGACTATTGGATACTCAGCACTAAGAGATTACAGGGCTTCATTGGGTAGCGGCGCTGCTTTACCAATGGTTGATATTGGTAACGGTGTTTCGGGTGTTGATGGTTCTGTAATTACAAAAGCTACATCGGTAGAAACAAGCTTTGGATATGAATTGTACACTGCGGGTAACTTATTAACAACCAATATCGGGCAGTTTTCTGATGATTTTAGCATTTATGCAGGTAAGCACGAAATCACAATCGGAACCAGTGATCAGCTTCAAAGCTATACAAATGGTTTTGCACCTGATTATAATGGCCTATATACCTATAACTCATATACTGATTTTATCAACGGATTGCCTGCGGCTGCATATACTTCCCGTTATTCGGCTCAGGGCACTTCCTTCCCTTTTGCAAAAATCAAAGCAGGTATCTATAGTGTTTATGCACAAGATAAATGGCATGCTACTGACAACCTAAGGATCACTTACGGTATCAGGGCTGACTATGATGCATTTCCAACAAGTTTACCGCAAAACTCAAATGTCACAGGATTAAGTGAATTTCAACAAGGTATACATGTGGACCCATCACAATTACCTAAAAACAGGGTGCAGTTATCCCCGCGTTTAGGATTTAACTGGGATGTCAATGGCGACCAAACTACCCAGGTGCGTGGTGGTACCGGATTATTTGCTGGTACTGTTCCTTTTGTATGGATATCAAACCAGGCTTCAAACAATGGCGTATTATTTGGATCAACTACAATTGTTAAGGGTGCCCCAGGAAATACACTAGCTCAAAACGGACAGCTGAAATTTAACCCTAATATTGATGCAAACCATGGCGCTCCTGGTGCTGCCAATACTTCTTACGAACTTGATATTGCTGACCCGAACCTCAAATATCCAAAAATCTGGAGAAGCAATTTAGCAATTGACCAAAGATTGCCGGGTGGAATCGTTGGAACTTTAGAAGGCGCCTACACCAAGGACATCCATGCTATTTACCATGAAAACCTTGTATTATCTAATTACTCTGTAGCTAACGGCGGTATTAGTGTTATACCTGGACCGGAAGGACAAATTCAATTTACCTCGAAAAATGTGACTCCTGCTGCTGCAGTAGCTACTGCACAAAACCCAGCTATTACCGGGTTGTATTATATGACTAATACTAACCAGGGTTATTCTTACTTTGTTACTGCACAATTGCAAAAAAGCTTCTCAAATGGGTTGTATGCTAATGTAGCGTATACACGTAGCGGTTCAAAAGATGTAAATGATGGTGGTTCAACTGCGAGCACTATTTGGAGTTCAAGGTATATAGCCAATAACCCTAATGCTGACAATCTGTCGAACAGTTCTTTTGTGCAGCCAAATCGGGTTATAGCATCGTTCATGTATAAAAAAGAGTATTTGAACCACGCTTCAACTTCTCTTGGTTTGATATTTGAAATGGCGAATAATGGTGCTGTATCATACATTACCAGTGGCGACCCTAACAAAGATGGCGCTACCAATGACTTAATGTGGATACCTAAAAGTCAGGGAGATATTGAGTTGGTGCCTGATGCAGGAACAAATCCTGCTGATGCACAAACACAATGGAATCAATTAAATAGCTTTATCAGCCAGGATAAGTATTTAAGTAAACATAGAGGTGAGTTTGCAGCGAGAAATGGTGTGATATTGCCATATTTCAAAAGAGTTGACTTTAAATTGATCCAAGACTTTTATGTACAAGTTGGCAAGAGCAAAAATACCATCGAGGTATCTTTCGATATGATCAACCTGGGTAACTTTCTGAATAAGAACTGGGGACTGTACGAGAATTCATTTAATGGATTTAATAATGGAAGTACAACAGTATTACATTATGTAGGTATTGATAACGTAACTAAGCATGCGGAATACTCTTTTCCGTTGTTAAACAAAACAACCAATACGCCGGTTACCTCATCATTTATCAATGATAGCAGCCAATTATCACGCTGGCAAGCCCAGTTGGGTTTAAGGTATATCTTTAATTAATATTGATTAACCAAACAACTTATAAAACAAGAAACCTGGCCAATTTGACCGGGTTTCTTGTTTTAAACCGAAGTTATGTAAAGCAATAGCAGGGCATGTCGAATTACTAAAAGATAGCATGAATTGTTTTTAGATCCTTGTGCAAAATTTTCGTTACAAAATAATTTGGTGCTAGTTGGTAACAATGAGTTAATATGAATGCGATTACTTTGTTTTTTTTTAAAATCAATAATTAACTAACAAACAAAAAGTATGAGGAAGCATTTACTTCTTTTTTTAATCGCACTATTTAGTACCATGGGCATGGCCTTTGCCCAACAAAGTGGTGAAAAACTGGTTACAGGCAAGCTGCTTGACGCACAGACAAAAGAACCACTGATTGGGGCAACTGTCTTAATAAAAGGTACAACCAAAGCTACTTCGGTATCGCTTGACGGTTCCTTTAAGATCAGGGTACCTGAAGATGGTAGTACCACATTGGTAATTTCTTACATCGGCTATGTATCCAAAGAGATGGAGGTTTCGCAAAAGAACCTGGGTGTTATTACACTTGATCCAACATCAGCCTCGATGAAGGAGGTTTCCATCACTGCAAACCAATCCCTGGCAATTGCCAGGCAAACGCCTATTGCAGTATCAACTGTTGGTAAGCAATACATTGAGGAAAAGGGTTCCGGTGCTGAATTTCCAGAACTGTTAAAAGCCACTCCTGGAGTAATGACCAGCAGACTTGGTGGTGGTTATGGCGATTCCAGGATAAATATCCGTGGTTTCAGCAGTAATAATGTTGCCCTTTTAGTTAATGGCATCCCGGTTAACGATGTTGAAGCAGGCAAAATTTACTGGAATGACTGGGCCGGCCTTGCTGATGTAACAACATCTATGCAGGTTCAGCGTGGCTTGGGTGCTTCAACAGTAGCGGTACCATCTTTGGGAGGTACCATTAATATTTCAACCATGGGTACTGATGCAAAACAGGGTGGTACAGTATCTCAATCTATAGGTAGTTACAATGCTTTAAAAACGTTGGTATCCTACTCAACCGGATTAAGCGATAAAGGATGGGCATCTTCATTTTTGTTATCCAGAAGTACTGGCGACGGTTATGCTGAAGGCTTATATTATACAGGGTATAGCTATTTTGCTAACATATCAAAGATATTGAGCCCTACACAGTCTTTATCTTTTAGTATAATGGGCGCTTCACAAAACCATGGACAGCGTTATACTTACAATACTATTGCAACTTATAGGAACGCACCGCAAGGCATCAGGTATAATTCTGATTATGGATACCTTAATGGACAGCTATTAAGTGCCGAACAAAACTATTATAATAAGCCATTAGCTTCACTGAACCATAACTGGAAGATCAATGAAAAATCATCATTATCAACTCAGCTTTATGCATCATATGGTACCGGAGCCGCTGTTTATATCGCCAGTGGTACAGGTGGAACTTCTACATTAACCCCCGGAACAGGTAATGTACCCAGAACGGGTGGTACTTATTCACCTATAGATTTTAACCAGATCACCAAAAACAATTTGGCAAATGGTACAGGTGCTTCAAGTACTTATTTACAAAATGCCGAGAACGATCATAAACAATATGGCTTATTAAGTACTTATAAAACGAAATTAGCTGAAAATCTTAATTTCCTGGCTGGTATAGATGCGAGATATTATGAAGGGGAGCATTTTAATAAAGTAAATGATTTGCTTGGCGGATCATATCTTGTAGATGCATTGAGCACCAGCGCTTCATCTCCGGCAGGTAATATTAATAATCCTAACGCCCATATCGGTCCCGGTGGTAAATTTAATAATGACTATCGTTACGAAGTTGGATCAGAAGGTGTATACGTTCAAACAGAATATGTTAAGAATAATCTTTCTGCTTTTGTTGCACTTGCAGCTGATAACACCAGTAACAGAAGGGTTGACTACTTTGATTATTTAAACAGCGACCCTAACCAAACCAGTAAATGGGTTAATTTTTTAGGTTACCAGGCTAAAGGTGGTGCCAACTACAATATTGATAACCAAAATAACATTTTTGCCAATATCGGTTATATCCAAAGAGCGCCATTGGTAGCTTCTGTATTCCTGAATAAAGTGAATGATATCAATACTAATGCCATACCAGAAAAACTATTGAGTTATGAATTGGGTTATGGTTTCAGCAGTCCGATATTCAGCACTAATATCAACTTATATAGATCTACGTACAGAGATCGTTCAAAAGTAAGCACCTTTTTAAACACTACAGATAACACATTCTCTACCGTTAACGTTTCGGGTTTAAATGAATTACACCAGGGTGTTGAGATTGATGCAAAGTTGTACCCAATAAAAGATGTAACTCTTAGTGGTATGCTTTCTGTTGGCGATTATCATTATTTGACCAATACAGGCCCTGCACAAACTACTTCTGATAACGGACAAACATTTACCCAGGCTTCATTACTGCTTAAAGGAAAAAAAGTTGGTGAATTTGGCGCTGCAAGTACAGGTGCACAAACCACAGCAGCTTTGGGTTTGGATGTGAATGTACTGCCACAAGTAAAAATAGGAGCTAATTATAATTATTATGGTCGTTATTATGCTTCTTACGATCCTACAAAAATGGTTAACTCCACTACTTTTAATGCTGCGGCGTATACTCCATATCAGATACCTAATTTCTCAACGCTTGATCTGAACATTGTTTTCAGGTTTAAATTAGCCGGAATGGATGCTTCATTTATTGGTAACGTATATAATTTGCTTAATACCACTTACCTTTCTGATGCGTTTGAAAACGCTCCTTCAAATGGTGGTTTTGTTCCCAGGACAAATGCACTTGGTGTATGGTATGGTGCAGGCAGGACTTATATGACGACATTGAAAATTAAATTTTAATAAGCTTTAAAAGAGTTTTTATGAAAAAGATATATTATTTATTTGCATTTGTTGCAACAGCTATTGCTTTTGCCGCTTGCCACCCATTAGATAGCACGTACAAGCAACTTGATGAAGCTCCGTTACCTGCACAAACTATTACCTACAATTTAGCAACAACAGACTTTTCACTTTTAGACACTTCGGTTTATGCACATTATACACATAGTTTCAGAACGCAAGCTGATGCGAAAATGTACATCCCAACTATTTTGAATTCAAAATACCCGCAGGTTGGTAACGGATCAAATGCCAATATAACTTTCACTACACAGATCAAACTGGCTGATAGTGTTTACAAAGATGTAGCTTACACGCTTACTAACGCCGATTATTTGCTATTGCCGAATAACAAGTTTACCGATTTTAGTTCAGCGCAGATACTTAACTGGCTGCCTTATAAATATCTGGCTCCTGTTGATAATCAACTCGAGGTACTTACCTTTAACTATTATAGTGGAACTACCACAGTGCAAACCTATTCATATTTGTATTTGGGCGGCGCGTGGCAGCAAATATATATGATAACACCTGCGCAATACGCTTCAGTGGGGCGAGGGGGCTTTAATCAGTTTACTTCTACAGACGACGCTAATTTGCTTGCCTATTTTAATGCTATTTTAAAGGCCGATCTGACGGTTTCGCCTATCGCTAAATCCGGTGATATTAAATATGTGAGTTTTAATTATTACAGTAGTACTAAAATTACTTCTCAGAGAGTTTTAACACTTATATATAATGGTACTAATTGGGTAATGACAGGAACAAGTACACTAGGGTTTTTAAGGACCAATGGAACCTGGATAGCAGACCCAACTGTTTATTATACGTTAAAAGCTATTGATACCAAACTTATTGCTGCATCAAGTATAGGAACTGCGGCTCAAAGAACGAATCTTGGCCAATATGGTGATTTTTCAGGCTGGCTTGCTGCTGATGTTCAAAGTGCAATGATCCTGGTATTAACTACCGATTTCCCAACGCCTACGCCAAATGTAAATTATAAAATTACTTACTTGAATTATACAGGTGGGGCCGATGTTCTAACCACGCTTACTTTCCAGTACAATGGTACAGCATGGGTTGCACACTAACAAACTTCTAACACTGCAAATATTGAAAAACAAAAGCGGCCCCGAATATCAGGGCCGCTTTTGTTTTAAGACTTAGTTTGTGACTAATATATAAATTCCCCAAATTCAGACCGTACAGTTACTTGCTTATGCTCTGCAGTTTCAACCCGCCCAATGATTTGAGCCTCAACACCAAAGCTCTGGGATATCTTTATTAGATCGCCGGCAATTTCTTCCGGTACATATAATTCCATACGGTGGCCCATATTAAATACCTTATACATTTCGTGCCAGCTTGTTTTGGACTCTTCCTGTATCAGTTTAAATAATGGCGGAACAGGAAATAAGTTATCCTTTATAATATGAAGATTATCTATAAAATGAAGCACCTTGGTTTGAGCGCCTCCGCTACAGTGCACCATTCCATGTATTTGACTCCTGTAACTATCCAAAATATTTTTAATAATCGGGGCATAGGTGCGGGTTGGGGAAAGTACCAATTTACCTGCCTCAATTGAATTTCCGTTTCCGATATCAATCATGTCGGTTAAATTTTTAGTTCCCGAAAATACAAGATCATAAGGGACCGCATGATCGTAGCTTTCAGGATATTTATCAGCAACGCTTTTGTTAAATACGTCGTGCCGGGCCGAGGTTAAACCATTTGAACCCATTCCCCCATTATATTCTTTTTCATAATTAGCCTTTCCGTATGATGCCAGGCCAACAATAACATCCCCGGGCCGGATACGGTCGTTAGATATAACGTCTTCGCGTTTCATGCGACACGTTACTGTCGAGTCAACTATTATAGTACGCACCAGGTCACCAACATCGGCAGTTTCACCACCGGTAGAATAAATGCCAATTCCAGCATCCCGCAATTCGGCCAATATCTCCTCAGTTCCGTTTATAATGGCGGCTATCACTTCACCGGGAATTAGATTTTTATTGCGGCCGATAGTTGAAGAAAGGAGAATATTATCAATGGCACCTATGCAAAGCAGGTCATCAAGGTTCATAATAATAGCATCCTGGGCTATTCCCCGCCAAACGGATATATCGCCGGTTTCCTTCCAATAACTGTAAGCGAGAGCCGATTTTGTTCCGGCCCCATCTGCATGCATAATGTTGCAGTAACCAGGGTCGTTATTTAAAATATCGGGGACAATTTTGCAAAATGCTTTTGGAAAAATACCCTTATCAATGTTTTTGATAGCATTATGTACATCATCTTTAGAGGCTGATACACCTCTCTGATCGTATCTTTGCGAAGAAATCATGGGCAAATATACTGCTTAATAATAGTTTAGAATGCCAAAACCGTTACTTTTGCAATTCTCACCTATTATCTATGTTAAATACTGCTGTCTCTAAAGTACGCCTGCATTTAAAACACTCATTTGACCGGATCAATAATGAAGAATTAAAAAAGAATCTGCTGCAGGCAATCCCTTTTTGGATAGCTTCGGTTGTTACCGGTCTGATAGCTGTGATTTATACCAGGCTTTTTTTAAAGGCCGAAGAACTTACCAGCTTTATTTTTCATCAGCATGAATGGCTGCTGTTTATTTTAACGCCCGTTTGTTTTGTCGTTTCGTGGTGGTTAGTTAAGCGTTATGCCCCTTATTCAAGGGGTAGCGGTATACCACAGGTTATGGCTGCTATAGAAATAACAAACCCTAAAACAGATCAGAAGGTAAATAAACTCTTGAGCATAAGAATAATACTGTTCAAAGTGTTATCAAGCCTTGTAATGGCTGTTGGCGGCGGTGCGATAGGCAGGGAAGGACCAACAATCCAGATAGCTGCATCTGTTTTTAGAAAGGTAAACCAGATTTTGCCTGCCTGGTGGCCAAAAGTTGCTAAAAGGAATATGATCATTACGGGGGCCGCGGCAGGGCTGGCAGCTGCATTTAATACGCCACTTGGCGGAATTGTATTTGCGATAGAAGAGCTCACCAAAACGCATTTCAGTTACTTTAAAACAGCTATTTTTTCATCCGTTATTATTGCCGGTTTAACAGCCCAGGGAATATTAGGGCCATATCTATATCTCGGTTACCCTAAAATGGGTGACCTGTCAGGATTCATTTTTTTAGGAGTAGTGCTTGTCGCAATTATTTCGGGCTTATTGGGGAGCGGTATGTCTAAAATTATATTGGCGATATTGAGATGGAAATCGAAATTCAAATATAATCGTGAGCATGTTATATATGTGGTATCATGTGCGCTGATATTGGCTGGGTTTGCATTTTTTGTAGATTATGGCATCTTAGGGTCGGGAAAAGATGTGATGCAGAGGGTGTTGTTTACATCAAATAAATACTCCTTGTGGTATACGCCATTATTGAGAATATTGGGGCCTTTGTTATCATTCACAACGGGTGCAGCGGGAGGTATTTTTGCACCGGCATTGGGGGCAGGAGCAAGTGTGGGCTCACTGGTTTCAGGTTGGTTTCACCTTTCTGACACCAATACTAATTTACTTGTTTTATCAGGCATGGTGGGGTTTTTAACCGGTGTTACCAGGTCGCCGTTCACTTCGGCTATATTGGTGCTTGAGATGACAGATCGTCATAATGTTATCTTCCACTTGATTTTAGCGGGAATGGTTGCCAGTTTGGTATCTATACTAATAGATAAACATTCATTATATGATCACCTTAAGGTTCAATATATCCGTGATTTGAACGAAGAAGAACAATTGGAAAAAGGTCTTAAAGTGCAGGAAGATATTAAAAACAGTAATAGCGACCCTGTATAGCACAAGGTCGCTATTAAAATATTATTTAATAAAAAGTAATTCGCGGAATTTTGGTAAAGGCCATATTGAATCATCAACCAATTGTTCCAGTTTATCTACATGATAGCGGATCGGATCGAAGTACGTTTTTACCTTTTCATCATATTCTAACGCCTTTTCGCGTATGTCTTCAATTATATTTGCCTTTTTGCGTTCGCTGATCATTTCTTCAACATTTGATTTGATGAAATTAACGTGCTCGGCTATTTTATTGATGATATCCAATTGTGCCGTATATGTCGATTCATTCATGCCGATATCTTTCAGGCCTTTCACGTTTTCAACCAGTTTGCTCTGATATGTAATGGCCGATGGTATGATCACATTGGTTACCATCTCGCCAATTACCCTGGCCTCTATCTGTAATTTCTTATAAAAACTTTCTAATAAAATTTCATGGCGGGCATGCCCTTCCCTTTTGCTAAATACTCCTGTTTCCTCAAACAAGATGGCTGATTTTTCAGAAAGTAAGGCATCAAGGGCCTTTGGGGTGGTTTTAAAGTTCGACAATCCCCTGGCCTCTGCTTCTTTTTCCCACTCATCACTATATCCATTGCCTTCAAAACGTATGTTTTTAGACTCTTTAATATACTTTTTGATAACAATTAGCAGCGCAACGTCCTTCTTTTCGCCTTTTTTGATCAATTTATCTACATCGTATTTGAACTTTTTCAACTGATCGGCTACTATCATGTTCAAAATGGTCATAGGGCCAGCAGAGTTGGCTGAGGAGCCTACAGCCCGGAGTTCAAATTTATTGCCGGTAAAGGCAAATGGCGAAGTACGGTTACGATCGGTATTATCCTTTAAAATTTGAGGTATTTTAGGAATTCCCTGCCATAATAATGCATCATCTTTTATTTTTTTGCTGATTCTTGAAGTTTCAATCTCATCAAGCACATCACTCAACTGGCTACCCAGAAAAATAGATATAATAGCGGGGGGGGCTTCATTGGCTCCCAAACGATGGTCGTTATTTACTGATGCTATGGATGCCCTTAATAAGTCGGCATGTTCATATACCGCTCTTATGGTATTAACAAAAAAGGCAAGAAACATCAGGTTGTTTTTTGGAGTTTTGCCTGGCGATAACAAATTCCTACCAGTATTGGTAATCATTGACCAGTTATTGTGCTTGCCTGAGCCGTTGATGCCGGCATATGGTTTTTCGTGAAGCAGTACTTTAAAGTTATGTCGTTTGGCAACCCTATCCATAATATCCATTAACAACTGGTTATGATCTATGGCGAGGTTGATCTCTTCATATATAGGAGCACACTCAAACTGGGAAGGCGCCACCTCATTATGGCGTGTCTTTAAAGGGATGCCCAGTTGAAGTGCTTCGGTTTCCATATCCTGCATGAATGCATACACCCGCTCGGGAATCGAACCAAAATAATGATCTTCCAATTGCTGGTTTTTGGCAGACATGTGCCCAAACAAGGTTCGTCCCGTCAGGTAAAGATCGGGGCGTGCATTAAATAAAGCTATATCCACCAGAAAATATTCCTGCTCAATACCCAATGAGGCATTAACTTTTTCTATGCTTTTATCAAAATAATGGCATACATCAACAGCTGCTTTATCTAATGTGTTTAACGCTTTTAACAAGGGGACCTTATAATCCAGCGCTTCGCCGGTATAAGAAACAAATACTGTGGGGATACATAAAGTACGCCCCATTATAAATGCAGGAGAGGAGGGATCCCATGCAGTATACCCTCTTGCCTCAAAAGTATTACGTATACCACCACTTGGAAAACTTGAAGCGTCAGGTTCTTGCTGGGATAAGGCATCGCCAGAAAAAACCTCAATCGCGCCGCCATCAGCTGTTGGTTCAAAAAACGCATCGTGCTTTTCGGCAGTTGTACCTGTAAGCGGTTGAAACCAATGAGTATAATGAGTAGCGTTTTTACTTAATGCCCATGATTTCATAACTGATGCAACCTGCTCGGCCATATCTCTCGGAATGGGTTCTCCTCTTTCAACTGAATTAGCAACAACCTGGTATGCTTCTTTTGAGAGATACTCTCTCATTTTTATTTTATCGAAAACGTTAGAGTTGAAATAATCGGAGATTTTGTTTGAAGGTAATTTCACTTCCGGGATCGTTCTGCTAAGTACAGCATTTAGAGCTTGAAATCGAATGTTTGACATACTTTATTGGGTTATAAGCTTTAAGTTCAAAAGTAAAATTATCCTTTATAATAGGAAGAATGTTAAACAAATATATAGTTAATAAAAAAATATGAGTGTTTTAATGTTAATTTTTGAAAATTGTCGGATAAAACGGATTTAAAGCAGTCTTATTTAGTAAAAATTAGATTTAAGGTGTGTAATTTTAATAAAATCATGAAAATTGTCAATGAAAAATGGAGTTTTTTATTAATAATGCATCTTTTGTAATTTCAAAAATGGCAACTAATATATTATGGTGATTATACTATTGAAAATAATGTAAAATCTGCGTTAATTTTAATGTGTTTTTTATAATTATCATAATTCTTTCAATTTTTATAACATTTTAGCTGCCTAAAACTTGTTTTTTTAAAAAAACATACATAATTTCATGAAAAATTAATAAAATCATATTAATAACTAGAAAAATGTATGATTCTATTAACAAATAAAGATTAATTGTTGATTTAACTGCCAATTATTATCGTATATCATTAAAATCGTTCATATCAATCAAACTAAATTAAACAAACAATGAAAGTAAAATCCGCAAAAATCAACTTGCTCAGTTCCCTCCGACAACTGACGCGTGAAAAATGGGCGCTCGGAGCGACCATTTTATCTGGAAAAATGATCGGGCTAGGTCTTGTATTAGTAGCCATGATGACCATCCCTGGATTGCTGCCAACAGCGGCTCATGCTGCTGCTGCCCCTGCAAAACCAACCGATCTGGAAACATCAATGATCAATTCAATCAATACTGTTTGGACATTGGTTGCCGCATTTTTAGTATTCGGAATGCAGGCGGGCTTTGTAATGCTTGAAGCAGGTTTTGCCCGCAAACGTGAAACGGTAAACGTTTTAATGGAGTGCATATTTGACACTTGTCTTTGCGGTATATTGTTTTATGCTATTGGCTATGCATTTATGTTTGGCCATGGTAATGGTTTTATTGGTTGGGGCGGACTTGGCGCTGATGGTAAAACAATTACAAATTGGTTTTTCCTGCAAAATACACCTGCAACTTATGAAGGAACCGGAATCCCGATTTTAGCGCACTGGATATTCCAATATGCTTTTGCTGATACCTGCTCAACTATAGTATCAGGTGCGATGATAGGTCGTACAAGTTTCCGCGGCGATATTCTTTACAGCATAGGTATTACTGGGTTCATTTATCCGATAATAGGTCACTGGGCATGGGGTCCGGATGGTTTCCTTGCTACTATGGGTGCCAAAGGTTTCTTCCTTCCTTCATTAGGACAGGGCTTCCGCGACTTTGCAGGTTCAACAGTAGTACACACTATTGGTGGTATAGCTTCGCTTGCCGGAGCCATAGTACTGGGGCCGCGCTTAGGACGAATATTTAAACGGGATGATAAAGAGAAAGGCGGCATGCCACCGGGACATAATATGTTAGTTGCCGCCGTAGGTACATTTATCTTATGGTTCGGATGGTATGGATTTAACCCAGGCAGTTCCCTTTCTGCAATGGATATGCAAGGAATTGGCCGTATAGCCGCCAATACAACACTGGCAGCATGTACAGGCGGTATGTTGGCTATGTTAGCCGGTTTATGGTGGGGAGGTACAAAAGGCAAATTCGATTTAGGGTTTACGCTGAATGGTGTATTGGGCGGTTTGGTGGCCATTACCTGCCCTTGTTATTGGGTTAGCCCACTTGGAGCATGCTTACTTGGAGCTGTTGCCGGACTTGTTGTTTTCGGTGGCATGTATTTAATTGAGTGGTTCCGTATTGACGATCCAGTTGGTGCAGTATCTGTACACGGATTTTGCGGAATCTGGGGTACTTTGTCACTTGGCTTATTCGCATCAGGTCAATATGGCGCCACAGGTCCAACAGGTGCTGATAATAGTGCACCGGTAACCGGTTTGTTTTACGGTGGCGGAACAAGTGTGCTCGAGGCACAGGCTATAGGTACTTTTACTATTGCAATAGCTGTATTTGTAGTTACTATAATAATGATGTATGTCATCAATAAGTTGCCAAATCCATGGAGATTGCGTGTGGAAGAACACGGCGAAGCCGGTTTTGGTGGCCTTGATGTATTTGATCACGGAATTGAGGTTTACCCTCCTCAGGAAGATGACATCAGTTTGAGCGGTCTGTTTGACAAGGGCGTTAAATTGCCTGCGGAAGCCTAATAGCTTTCATAAATATCACTTGTGCGGTTGGTTATACTTATTTTATTAACCATCACTTTATAGCCAACCGCATAGGTTTTCCAATAAATTCTATAACAATATAGCAGCGTTAAACTTATTTTTAGCCCTGGATGGGGGTGGTTTGCCTGCAAAAATCAATCAATCAACTATTTATTTATCAACCAATTTATTATCATGAAAAAATTGTTACTCTTATCATTACTTGCCGTTGCTATCGTATCAGCAAAAGCTGAAACTACTGCGCCAATTGATACCGGCAAGGCAGCGGCACCTGCTCCTCCAGATCCACCATTAGTATTTTCCGGCTCTGTCGATACCTATTGGAAATATGATTTTGCTAAACGCGCCAACATACCAACTAGCTTTGCATCAGATCAAAATTCTGTATCTATAGGTATGATAGATCTTGGGTTGAAGAAAAAAGTTGGAAAGGCTTCATTTGTTGGAGAAATATCATTCGGTCCCAGAGGACAGGAACAGTCGTTACCTGATGGATCAAACTCATTGGACCCTATTGTAACACCTGGTGTTTCCAGCTATCATATCCAGAATCTGTATGTATCATATGATGTAACAGATAAATTTAACCTTACAGCAGGTTATATGTCTACCTTTGTAGGCTACGAAGTGATATCACCGGCAGCCAACTTTAACTATTCCACTTCTTATTTATTTACCAATGGCCCATTCCAGAATGCAGGTTTTAAAGCCACTTACGCTTTCTCAGACAAAGTGAGCTTAATGGCTGGTATTTTTAATAATTACTGGAATACATATACCTCTTACAGTTCAACAGGAGAAAGCCTGGGATCAGGTGATGTATCTACTTTTGGTGCTCAGTTAACAGTGACTCCTGTAAAAGGTTGGACTGCTTATCTGAATGTGCTGACCGGATCCTATTCGGGCACTGAATTCGACCTTACAACTGCCTATCAGATTACCGATGCCTTTAAACTGGGCTTAAATGCGGCCACCTTTTCACCGCCTCACAATGGTGCAGGGTTTGATGGAGTAGCTATATACCCGCAGTTAGCTGTATCAAAAGTAGTTACCTTTGGTTTAAGGGGTGAATACTTTGATGTGAAGAAAGGTGGTGGTAATGTAACCGGCATCACTGCAACAGCGAACATCAAGGCAGGGCCGTTGACTTTTATTCCTGAGGTTAGGTTTGATAATAAAACAACTGCTTTTTATGCGCCATTTAAAGATAGCAATGGTGTATCAACAAATAGTGCCTCGCAATTTTTACTGGCCGCTGTTTACGCTTTCTAACAAGTTAACTTAACTATTTTTTTAAAAGCCGTTCTCTTTTACCAGAGAGCGGCTTTATATTTATATCATGAAAAAAATTTTGCTGTTTTCCATTTGTTTATTGCTTGCCGGGATGGCGAATGCACAGAAAAGCCTGCTATCAATGAATGAGCACAATAAATATATCTATTATCAGGTGGTTGACCTTCCGGGTATTTCTGCAGATAGTTTGTATAAAAATGCTGTCTATTTTATTAAGCAGGTTTACCCTAAAACAAAACCGATGCAAATGAGTAACAATAGCATTATTATTAAAGATAAGTTTTTAACCTACACTTATATAGTAAAACATGAAGACGGAGAAATTGCCTGCACGCTAAGTATTGAATGTAAAGAGGCTAAATACCGGTATTGGCTCACTGATTTTGTTTTTACGCCTTATGAAAAAAACAGATACGGTTTGTTTGTACCTATAAATGGTATTGATATTCCGCTTGAAACAGCTATATCAAAAGTCACAAAAAAGGAGTTGGATGGTTATCTTGATCAAACAGGATCCTTTTGCAAACAATTAAGTGAGAAGTTGAAAAAATATATGGCTGAAGGCCGGGCTATCAAGAAGCAGGATCAGCCACCTGCCAAAGTAGTAACCGATAAGTGGTAGCAAACATCTGATCGGTATATTCGATAAAATGCCAATAAAATATGGAATAAGATAGCAATGGCGAAATTTTATTTTGTAATTGTGCAATATTTAATATGTTGTATACGTTATATATAAAAATTAAATTTCAACAACCATGCTTATCTCAAAATTTGATTTGTACAAGCCCGAGTGGCTCGAGCTTGTATTTGACGACCGTAATAAGGAATACGGTGCTTATGATCTAAGGAAACATTATGCCGGGAATTTGGTAAAAGCAATGGGTATCACTTTTTTTAGTGTTGCTCTTCTTTTTATCGGTCACGACATTTTATTTAAACACAAACCTGTCGAACACACCCGGACATTTACTGATATACCCATCATCCCTGCGAAGGATATTATTAAGCCACCAATAACTCCGCCAAGAGTTGAACTTCCAAAGCCTCATGTACAGGTAAATACAATAAAATTTCCTCCGCCAGTAGTAACTCCCGATGATATCGCGACTAATCCTCCAAAAATAACTGAACTTCAAACTGCAGCAATAGGTACAAAAACGGTAAAGGGACAAGATGATGCAGCTAATATAGATATACCAGAAACGGGATCCGGAAGTGGCATTGCAAAAATAACTGAAGACAATACGCCAAAAGAAATGAATTCAGTCGAGATTTTACCCCAACCCGTGGGAGGCGCTGAGGCGTGGTCTAGATTTTTACAGAAAAATATGCACTATCCGCCACAGGCCATGGATGCTCATGCCCAGGGCAAAGTTTTTTTAAGTTTTATTGTTGAAAAAGATGGGCACTTGTCAAATATTGTGGTAGAACGAGGCGTTGGTTATGGTTTAGATGAGGAAGCAGTTAGAGTATTGAGTCGGGCCCCGGCATGGAAACCTGGTATACAAAACGGCAGGCCTGTGCGCGTGAAATTCACCCTGCCTATTAATTTCATGATACCAGAATCAGATTAAGGTAAAAAGTAAATGAGCGAGGGTGAAAGGTCTGTTTTTTGGCCCGCATCTTAATTGCTTTTCAAATTGTGTAAATTTTATTAAGTAAAATTAAACCTCAAAACCATGTTTATTTCAAAATTTGATTTATATAAACCCGAGTGGCTCGAGCTTATATTTGATGACAGGAACAAAGAATACGGCGCTTACGATCTGAGAAAACATTATGCCGGGAATTTGTTAAAAGCAATGGGCATTGCTTTTTTTAGCATCTCATTATTGTTTATTGGCTTCGGGCTTTTGTTGAAAAATAAACAACCGGTTGAGATCATAAAAGAAGTTCCTGTTACTCTTGACCCGAGGATCATTGCGCATCCACCTAGGATTGAGCCGGTAAAACCAATAATACACCAGGCTCCTAAACCGCCGGTGCAAATAGCGACAACCAGAGATGTTCCATTAATTGCGGTTGATGACAGTAAAGCAACCAACCCACCAAAAACAGAAATTTTAGCTAATACAGCAATAGGGCCCGAAACAATAAAGGGCGTAGAAACTCACGGTAACCCGCCCATACAAACCAGCGGACCGGGTGGAATTGACCCGGGGCCAAAAGCAAATACAAATGAGCTTATTGGTACCGAGAACCTTGAAGCTATGCCGGAACCTTATGGCGGTGCGGCTGCCTGGGCCAAATTTTTGCAAAAAAATATTCATTACCCGCAACAGGCACAGGATGCAGGTGCACAGGGCAAAGTTTGGCTAAGCTTTATTATAGAAAAAGACGGGCATTTATCAAATATTAAAGTTGAGAGAGGTGTTGGATATGGTCTTGATGAAGAAGCCTTGCGGGTATTAAGGATCGCACCAGCCTGGAAACCAGGTATCCAAAATCATCAGCCGGTGAGGGTGAAGTACACAATACCGATCAGTTTCCAGCTATCCGACAACAATTAAGGTTTATTGTAAATCATAAGAGAGCGGTTTAGAGGGGGAAGAGGACAAAGATAGGGTCATTGATCCTTCATCTTTGTCCTTTTTATATTTAGAGAGGCCTTTTTCATTTGGCCTTTTCTTTCGGCTTTCGCCTCTTTTTTCTAATTTTGTGCATCTTTTCAAAAAAACGATAATTACCTTGGAGCACCTGGAATTAACTACCCCCCAAACCGCGAAAGATTTAGGCTTACTACCCGAAGAATTTGAACGAATAAAAGAAATATTGGGCCGTGTGCCCAATTTTACCGAGCTCTCTATTTTCTCAGTAATGTGGAGCGAACACTGTTCCTACAAAAATTCTATTACCTGGCTAAAAACTTTACCTAAAGATGGTCCGCGAATGCTGGCCAAAGCAGGTGAAGAAAATGCTGGTTTGGTTGACCTGGGAGATGGTATAGGCTGCGCTTTCAAAATAGAATCACATAACCACCCATCAGCTTTGGAACCCTACCAGGGTGCGGCTACCGGTGTTGGCGGCATTAACCGCGATATATTTACAATGGGAGCAAGGCCTATTGCACAGCTAAATTCTTTACGTTTTGGCGATCTTAGCCTTGATCGTACCAAATGGCTTATCAAAGGTGTGGTTAAAGGCATTGGCGATTATGGCAATGCCTTTGGTATCCCAACGGTAGGGGGCGAATTGTTTTTTGATGAATGCTATAATGTTAACCCATTGGTAAATGCTATGTCAGCAGGTATTGTAAAAGCTGGCGAAACGGTTTCTGCAACATCTTATGGAGTTGGTAACCCGGTTTATATTGTAGGTTCAGCAACCGGTAAAGATGGTATACATGGTGCCGCTTTTGCATCAAAAGATATTACTGAAGATTCGGTGAATGATCTGCCGGCTGTACAGGTAGGGGACCCGTTCCAGGAAAAACTTTTATTGGAAGCTACGCTTGAAGTGATCAAAACAGGTGCTGTAGTAGGTATGCAGGATATGGGCGCCGCAGGTATTATTTGTTCTAACTCAGAGATGTCTGCAAAAGGTGAGCATGGTATGCGTATCGATTTGGATAAAGTGCCTACGCGGCAGGATCACATGAAACCCTTCGAGATATTGCTTTCTGAATCGCAGGAGCGTATGTTGATAGTGGTACATAAAGGAAGAGAAAAAGAAGTAGAGGCAGTATTTGATAAATGGGATTTGAACTGTGCTATTATTGGTGAAGTAACTGATACCAAACGTTTGCTTTATTATATGGATGGTAAACTGGTTGCTGATGTCCCCGCTGATGATTTGGTTTTGGGCGGCGGCGCACCGGTTTATGAACGTGAATACAGCGAACCTGCCTATTATAAAAAGAATCAACAATTTAAGATAGAGGATGTAAAAGAGCCTGCGGATTTGAAAGATGTTGCAGAGCATTTAATATCGCATCCCAATATCGCGTCAAAACGTTGGGTGACCAAACAATACGACTCGATGGTTGGTGCATCCACCATGACAACCAATCGTCCGTGTGATGCGGCTGTTGTCAATGTAAAGGGAACGGATAAAGCCATCGCATTAACAGTAGACTGTAATTCGCGTTATGTGTATGCCGATCCTCAAAAAGGTTGTGCTATTGCTGTTGCAGAAGCTGCGCGTAACATTACCTGTGCAGGTGGCGAACCGGTAGCCATAACCAATTGCCTCAATTTTGGTAACCCTTATAAACCCGAAGTTTACTGGCAATTTGTTGGCGCAATAAAAGGTATGAGTGAAGCCTGTACCAAGTTTGAAACTCCGGTTACAGGGGGCAATGTGAGCTTCTATAATCAGTCGACGGATGATGGGCCAGTATTCCCGACGCCAACGATTGGTATGCTTGGTGTATTAGATGATAAATCAACGCTGATGACATCTGATTTTAAACAACCCGGCGATCTGATCTATTTAATAGGCGAGTCGGTTAATGATATTGCTTCATCTCAATATTTGGCATCTTATCACAAAATTTCATCAGCTCCGGCCCCTTATTTTGATTTGGACAAGGAATATGATATGCACCAGGTGGTAAAGCAATTGATAAAACACCAGGTTATACAATCTGCTCATGATGTATCTGATGGCGGATTGTTTATCACTTTGATGGAATCGGCGATGTCAAACGGTTTTGGTTTTGAAATTGAATCAGACAGTGCTATACGTAAAGATGCCTTTTTATTTGGCGAAGCGCAGGGCAGGGTAGTAGTGAGTATATCGCCCGAAGAACAGGAGCGTTTTATTGAACTAATGGCAACCAGCGAGGTTGAATTTAGCCTCTTAGGTTCTGTAAGTGATGGTTATTTGCACATTGATGAAGAATCTTTCGGACATATTACCGATATAAAGCTGGTATATGATAACGTTTTACATGTTATTTTAGGTGAATAAGCTAACCGCAGAAAGACTTACGAAGTTTTTAAAACTTCGTAAGTCCGATATTTTTACACATTATATCAGGTGAATAAATGCTGAAAATTAACTGCGTACATCATATCGCCATCATCTGTTCGGATTATGAAAAATCCAGGCATTTTTATAGTGAGGTGCTCGGTTTTAAGATATTACAGGAAGTTTTTCGCAAGGAAAGAAATTCTTACAAGCTTGATCTGGAAGTTGCAGGGCAATACCAGATCGAGCTTTTTTCATTTCCTGACCCACCTGCACGTTCTTCCCGGCCAGAAGCTGTTGGTTTGCGCCATATAGCGTTTGAGGTTGATAATATTGAGGAAGCTATTCAGCATATTACATCCCACAACATAATCGCCGAACCAATCAGGATCGATGAATTTACGGGTAAACAATTTACTTTTTTTGCAGACCCGGATGGATTGCCGATAGAGTTTTACGAAAAATAGCTATGCCTGATATTTTCCGTTTCAAACAATTCAATGTTGATCAAAGCGGATGCGCAATGAAGATCAATACGGATGGTGTATTATTGGGGGCATTAGCCGAAGCGGATCAAGTTGAAAATATACTGGATATTGGAACTGGTACAGGTGTGATAGCTTTAATGCTGGCACAAAGATTTGATGGTGCTCAAATTGATGCAGTTGAAATTGATCCGGTCGCGGCACAAACTGCTGAGGGAAATTTCATCAATTCACCATTTGCTAAAAGATTAAGCATTCAAGCTGTGGGTTTTGAACCATTTTTTGAGAAAAATCCCGGTAAAAAATACGATCTGATCATATCAAACCCACCGTTTTTTATCAACTCTTTAAAATCGCCGGAGGCGAAAAAGGAACTGGCTAAGCATACCGATGATGACTTTTTCAAAAAACTGATCAATACTACGTCTGTGCATTTAAACTCATCAGGCTGTTTTTGGCTGATTATACCTTTAACCATTGCAGACTTTGTGTTCTACCTGGCGGCAGATTGTAATTTATGCCTGCAACGCAGAATAAATGTCAAATCATTTGACGCTTCAGTGCCGCACAGGGTTATCGCTTGTTTTGGTTTCGAAAAGGTTTCAACTGAGATAAGTAAATTGATCATTTATAAGGCTATTGGTAACTATTCGGAAGAATACATTAAATTGCTGCAACCTTACTTTATTGCTTTTTAGGATGAAAATTGTCTCGATATTT
>JAQBOK010000321.1 GCA_028288085.1 Mucilaginibacter sp. | reverse complement strand
AATGAATCTTCTCTTTTTCATATCCTAAGATATGTGTTATTCTTTGTATTTCATACGCAGGCAATTTTAAATTATCAAAAAAAAAGTTTGGAAATTGCTTCGCCGAGCCAATTGCTAAAGGTCTTTTATTACGCGATAGGGCATTTTTTATATCTTTTAAATTCAACTTAGTTGCTTATTATCCAGTATGTTTCACGATTATTTGACCGACTGGATTAAAAATAGGCATTACTTAGATATGCTTATTGGTAAAGTAAAGGAAAACTCGGTACCAACACCTTTTTGACTGGTAACCCAAATACTGCCATTACATTTTTCAACCAGGTCTTTACAGAATAACAGGCCCATTCCTGTTCCCGATTCGTTATGGGTACCGATTTTACTATCAACCTTACTTTTGAACAATCTATTGTTTTCATCAGGTGTCATTCCTTCCCCGGTATCCCTGATCCTGATTATTGCATTTTGTTCTTCTTGCGTTGCAGAGATCTCAATTATATCATTTTTACTGGAGAACTTTATAGCATTGGTTATTAAATTACGAACAACGATCCGCACAGAATTAGGGTCAGCAGAAGCGATAAGGTCTTCGGGGACATTCTCAATCAGCGTGATCCCTTTTTGAAAAGCCTGTTCATAATGGCTCTTCGTTTCATTGGCTATCATTTCTTTAACGGAAAAACTTTTTACACTATTTTCAAAATTTTCCATTTGACTATTGATCCATGAAAGTAAAGTATCCAGAAAATCTGAAGTATATTCCAGTTTTTTCAAAACACCGGGGATCATATCAAGCATTTCCTGGTGAGATATTGAATCATCCTGTAACAGATCAAATAACCCCCTTAGCGTGCTTAAAGGAGCGCGAAGATCGTGCGCCAGAATAGCAATCAAACGGTCCTTCAATGTGTTCAGTTCATTTAGTTTAACTGCTTGTTCATCTAAGCCAGCCTTTTGTGTCAAAACTTCTTTATTCTTGTTTTTCAGCATAGTATTGATCTTTTGCTGTTTACGTTTTTCTAAATAATAAATGCATGTTATCACAAGCATGGCTATGATAATAACGAGAAATATCAGGTTAGTTAGCCGCTGGGCGCGAGAATCTTGCTGGTATAGCAGGTCTTTTTCTTTCTGTTGCTGAGCCCTTAAACGTTGTTTGACTGAAAAACTGAGCTCGAAGTTGTAAGAGGTGAGTTTTTGTATGCTTTCATTGTTTTTTAATCCTTTATTGAGGTCTATATATTCATTTAGTGCCTTGTAAGCTTCGTCAATTCTGCCTAATCCGGCAAGTGATTTATTGATTTGAAAAGCAGCGCTGGCTCTTACAGACAGGTTACCCAGTTTAACTGCCATCTGTTGACCCCTTAACGCATAAGGATACGCCTTTTTATAATTTTTTTGCAGGTTATAAGCTGTAGCAAAACCAATAAGTGCATAAGCCTGGTTATAAATGATCTTATATTTGATACCAATCATTAATGAGGTATCGAGATAGCTTATTGCTTTTTTAAATTCATGTTTACTTGCATAGCACATTCCCAGGTCGGTATATACCGAGCTTAGTCCGTCCTTATCATTCTGTTTTTTGGCTATCCTGTTAGCTTTATTTAGATATAGGATCGAATGATCATATTCAGCTTGTGCTAATAATATTTCACCTATATTTTCATTCAGGGTCCCAAGCGCATGCAGATCATTGGTACCCTCAAAGATGGCAATTGATTTTTTAAAATATTCCAGGGCGTTTGGATAAACCTCCATATTTTGCAGGATCACACCTATATTGTTGTAAAGCTCGGCAGACAAAATATTATAATGATTTTTAACTGCTATAAACAGGGCCTCATAGTAAAAGTCGAGCGCTTTGGATAGCTGGCCCTGGCTGAAATAAACGATTCCTATATTTTTATAACAGTCGGTTAATGCATACTCGTTACCAATGCGCTTATTAATTGCATTAGCCAGGTTTAAATATTTCATAGCCTTTTGGTAATCGGCCAATTGGGTATACATACGGCCATACAAAACATAACAAATAGACAGCCCTTTTTGATCTTTCAACCGCTTATAGATCAAAATAGCCTGGTCAAAGTTCTGAATAGCGGCATTTGATCTGCCCTTGAAATAATTTACATGCCCTTGCATTACAAGGGCATCGGCTAATCCTGACTGATAATTGATTTTTTTGGAAAGTGTGATACTTTTGGCAGCATAATAAAACGTACTATCGGGATTAGACCGGAACGAAGCTCCCGCCAACTTGTTTAACTGGTTCACTGCAGCAGTATCTGAAACAGGGGAATCGGCAGCTGCAATAATAACATGCGGCAGTAATAAAAAAAGTAAGAAAATATATGGCTTCAATGCTGATCGCTTGTTGATATGATAAAATCGGAACATTGACACCTTTATAATGTTTTTCTTTTAAACGAAAAAGGATGAATAATGTTAACTATAATAACATTATTTTAATTATTAAACATTTGAGTTAGAGTTCATAAAGACGAACAGTAAGACGTTAAGCTTTGATATTTTGTACATCTAAAACAATTTTGATAAAGCAACACTGATTACGCGGCAGCAATTTGTACGGGGTTTATAAAACGGACAGAATTTTTTAAAAGTTTATTATTTTATACTTTCATTGAGAATTTAAATATTAAAAAATATAGAACTGTTTTTAGCGGGTTTTGATGAAATTGACAGATTGAATGCTTGAATAACTGAAGCATTTTGGGCAATGCAGGTAACAATACTACTGCGCCAGGCACATAATAATAGGTTAACAAAATTGTTACTGGATGCATTGTATGTTTTTTACCAATTTTACAAAACACATTAGGCTATTATGAGGTAATAATTAAGGTTTTGATATTATTGTCTTTATGAATATATATTTTAGAGAAATTATATAGTAAAAATGCCGATCAGCGTGTTTTAATATGGTAAGCAATTGTTTTAATAAGAGTAAGTTTCGTTTTTTTCTACTTTCTGGCTGTTTGTTTTTTATAACGTTAATTTCATATGCACAAAATGTGAAAACTAACAGCGTGCCCTCACCTGTAATAGTTCCGGACACAAGCAAAAATAGTTTACTTGTACCAGTTACCGTGCTGGATACCGGTAAAAACGGTTCAGGTGAATCATTGACGCTTAAGCAGTGTGTTGATTATGCCCTGCTTCATCAGCCTGCGCTAAACAGGTCGTTGATCAATGTGGATATTACTAAAACAACTAATGCCATTAACTTATCGGGGTGGCTGCCGCAAGCTAATGCCTCTGGCGACCTGATCCATAATATTCAATCGCAGGGTAATGGCTCAACGGTAACAACGGGAGGTGTTAATTCAGGAGGTACAACTACTACAGGGGTATCAACACGTGGTTCAAGTGTAAATACTTTTGTGCCGGGTATAACCGTTTCGCAGGCAATATTCAGCCCAAGCCTTTTATATGCCTATAAGAGCGCGCCATTATATGTAAAGCAGGCGCAACAGGTTACAGACAGCACTAAAATATTTCTGGTCTCATCTATCAGTAAATCATTTTATAATGTGCTGCTTACCCTTGAGCAAATTAATGTTTTGAAGGAAGATACGGCAAGGCTTGGTAAAAGCGTTCGTGATGCTTATCACCAATACAAAGGGGGCATTGTTGACGAAACTGACTATGAGGAAGCAACTATCACGCTCAACAATTCAATGGCACAATTAAAACAGGCCAACGAAAATGTTGTTCCTCAATATGCCTCTTTAAAGCAACTGATGGGTTATCCGCCCGAAAAGCAATTCAATGTAAGTTTTGATACTGTAGAGATGTCAAGGGATATCCATATAGATACCTTACAGCAATTGCAATATGAAAAGCGTATAGAATTTCAGCAGAATGTAACAGATAAGCGCCTGCAAGCAGAACTTGTAAAATATTACAAGTCATCCTTTTTGCCAACGGTATCCGCCTTTTATAATTATAATCTTGCTTTTCAGAATAATCAGTTTTCAAACTTGTTAAATAATTCATATCCCAGTTCTTTAGTGGGCCTATCACTAAGCATCCCCATTTTTACCGGGTTTGCCAGGCTGCATAATTTGCATAAAGCCAGGCTTCAGGAACAGCTGGTTGATTGGAATACTGTCGACTTGAAGTTGGAAATATATAAGGAATATACCACAGCCTTAGCTAATTATAAGGGCAACTACTATAATTTACAACTACTGCAAAGAAATGTGAACATGGCAAAGCGGGTATATTTTGTAGTAACCTTGCAATATAAGCAAGGAATTGTGCCCTATTTGAATGTTATTACCGCCGAATCAAACTTAATATCATCAGAAATAAGTTACCTAAACGCTTTATTCCAGGTACTGTCTAATAAGATAGATCTTCAGAAAGCGATGGGAAACATTTCTTATTAAAGCATTTTTTAAAAAAAAATCCCCAAATGAATAGAGTATTATTAAATACTATTTTTATAAGCTGCCTTATTTTAGGCGCATGCAAAAAGAAGCAACCACCATCAAATCCTGAGGTACCTGTCAATTTAGTTAAGGTAAAAGAACAGCGTGTTTTATATTACGATCAATACCCTTCAACAACCCAGGCCTTAAGCCAGGTTAACCTGTTGCCACAAATAACAGGGGCTATTACAGGGATCTTTTTTAAAGAAGGTACCTATGTGAAAAAAGGACAGAAATTGTATGAAATTGACAAACGAATTTACGAGGCTAATTATGATCAGGCTGTGGCCAATTTACAGGTGTCAAAGGGTAATTTAGTACAGGCACAGCAGGATGCCGACCGTTATGACTATTTAAACAAATATAATGCTGTTGCCAAACAACTTTACGACCACGCGATCATCACGCTGGAAAATGCAAAAAGTACGGTAAAGGCTTCGGATCAGGCCGTGAAAACTGCCAAAACTAATTTGAATTATGCAGTTGTTTATGCGCCTTTTGATGGCACAATAGGTTTTAGTATGGTAAAGCTCGGTGACGTGGTAAATCCCGGTACAACCATTTTAAATACTATTTCAACTGATAACCCGATAGCAGTTGATTTTATAATCAATGAAAAGCAGTTGCCGCACTTTGAGCAATTGCAAAATGGCAAAAAGAAGGGCACAGATTCACTTTTCACCATTTTATTAGCAGATAATTCACTTTATCCATTAACGGGCAAAATTGCTGTAATAGATAGGGCGGTAGATTCGCAAACTGGTTCAATCCGGGTGCGCCTGGTGTTTGCCAATCCCAAAAATCTTTTGCGTGTGGGTATGAGCTGCGTGGTAAGGGTGCATAACGAGGATACTGAACCACAATTGGTATTGCCAAGCAAGGCTGTGGTTGAACAGATGGGGGAATACTTTGTATTTGTAGCTAAAGACAGCGTTATCAATAACACTAAAGCCCATCCAGATTCAGCAGTTAAAGCTCATTCTGATACATCGGGTAAGCCTAAATTGTTAGCAATTCAAAAAAAGGTACAGGTTGGACAAACAGTTGGTCCTAATGTGGTTATAAAGAGTGGAATAAACGCCGGTGACCGAATAGTGGTTGATGGTGTACAAACTTTACACGACGGCTCGCAGATAACTACAGCTAATAAAGTAGCACCATCACAAGGCGGAAAACGACAATAGGGAACAGATAATACACAGATATTTCTGCGTTTAGAGAAGAAAATAATATATGATTGCTAATACCTTTATTAAAAGACCTGTAACGGCTATAGTTATATCTATTGTGTTGGTAATAACCGGTACGGTGTGTATTTTACTTTTGCCTATAGATCAATATCCGGATATAACACCACCTATAGTACAGGTTAATGGTCAGTTCACCGGCGCGGATGCGCAAACCGTTGAGCAAACTGTGGCCACGCCAATTGAGGAACAGGTTAATGGCACGCCAGGCATGGAATATATGCAAAGCAACAGTACCAATAACGGGCTGATGTCTATGAATGTAACGTTCAAAATAGGCACCGATATTGATGTAGCGGCACTTGATGTGCAAAACAGGGTGAGTATTGCAAATCCGTTGTTGCCCGCGGTGGTAAGCAGGCTGGGGCTTACAGTACGGGCGCTCAATCCAAGTATGCTGATGATGGTAGCCATCTATGCACCAAAAGGAACACACAATATTACTTTTCTTGATAATTATACCAATATATTTATTCAGGATGCGCTTTCACGTGTACCGGGAGTAGGCAGCATCAACAGGTTTACTGATGATTTCAGTATGCGTATATGGATGAACCCTGATAAGATGGCTGCGTATAGTTTAACTCCGTCGGACGTTATTGCCGCCCTTAATGCACAAAACGTACAGGTAGCGGCAGGAACTGCAGGCGTACCACCGCAATCATCCAGCCAAACCTATGAGTTAGGCATATTGGTTAACGGCAGGTTGAGCAAGGTGCCGGAGTTTGAAAACATCATCGTAAAAACTATCCCGGCCACAGGGGAATTGGTTTACCTGAAGGATGTTGCCAGGGTTGAGCTGGGTAAGTTTACTTTTTCGAGCAATTCATTTGTCGACGGGCACCGTGCCTCTTATCTTCAAATTTACCAGGCGCCGGGTAGCAACGCCCTCCAGACAGCCAAAGGTATCTATGATGAATTGGCAAAGCTGCGCCAAACTTTTCCTGCCGATGTGGAATACAGCGTTCCTTTCGAGTCGGTAACCGTTGTAAAGGTTTCCATGCAGGATGTAGTAGGTACTTTGTTAAAAACATTAGGTTTGGTTGCTGTAGTGGTGTTTCTGTTTTTACAAACATGGCGATCAACACTTATCCCTGTACTGGCAATCCCGGTATCAATATTTGGTACTTTTTGTTTCTTCATTCCTTTAGGATTTACCATCAATACCTTAACCATGTTCGGTTTTGTGCTGGCTATTGGTATTGTGGTGGATGATGCCATTATAGTGGTGGAGGCGGTACAACACTATATTGACCATGATAAAATGTCGCCCAAAGAGGCTACCTACCAGGCAATGAAAGATATATCTGCCCCGGTCGTGGCTATTGCACTTATCCTGGCAGCGGTGTTTGTTCCTGTAGGTTTTATACCGGGTATTGTTGGGCGTTTATATCAGCAGTTTGCCATTACTATTGCTATCTCGGTTATTATATCGGCATTTATAGCTTTATCGTTGACCCCGGCGCTTTGTACTTTACTGTTAAAACCAACCGATCCAAATAGGAAACCTAATATGCTGGACAGGTTGTTCATAAAATTCAATGCCTGGTTTGAGCGTGTAACAGCTAAATATACAAATGGTGTAAAAAAGAGCATCGCGGCTTCAAGATATATAGTGATCCTGTTGATATGTATTTGTGCCGGTGCTTATTTTATGTTCCAGGCAAAGCCAACTGGTTTTATACCTTCAGAAGATGACGGAAATTTATATGTCACTTTCCAGTTGCCACCCGCATCATCAACCGCGCAATCTGTTGATGTAATGTCGAAAATAATGAATGTTGTGGGATCAACTCCCGGTGTAGCACATTATGCTGCTTTATCCGGACTAAACGTAGTGACCAATGCCAGCAATTCAAACAATGGTACTATTTATTGCCAGCTTGCCCCCTGGGACGACCGGAATACGCCCGGCGAACAGGTGCCGGGCATTATCAGCGTGCTGCAAAAGCGGATTGCTGATGCCGGTGTAAAAAACGCGAATGTAGAGGTGATACAACCATCACCACTGCCCGGTGTTGGATCTACAGTAGGATTTAGCATGCAGATAGAGCAGCGCAGCACTACAGATGATATTCATGCCTTTGAGAACGTGGTGAACAAGTTTGTTAGTGAGGCAAACAAGGACCCTTCAATTACCGGTGCGTTTACCTTTTTTACCGCGCATACTCCAAATGTTAATCTTACTGTTGACCGGGAAAAGTGTGAAAAACTGGGCGTTAATATTTCGGATGTGTTTACTACAATCCAGGCGTACATGGGCAGTTTGTACATTAACGATTTTACGACTTATAACCGTACCTTCCATGTGGTTGTGCAGGCGGATACTGCTTTCAGGAAGATGGTATCGGATATTGATAAATATTATGTGCGTAATGCGGCAGGCACTATGGTTCCGCTGGGGACCGTTGTAAGCTACAAACCGGTAGAGGCGGCGCCGCTGATATCACACTTTAATATATTCCGCACGGCTGAGGTAGACGGCTCGTCGAGACCCGGCGTAAGCAGCGGGCAGGCCTTAACAGCATTGCAGAAATTAGCCGCCAAGGAGTTGCCGGAAGGTTACACTTATGAGTTTTCAGGATTAAGCTACGAAGAAATAAAGGCAGGGTCTACAACTGTATATATTTTCCTATTCTCCATCACATTCGTGTTTCTCTTTTTAGCAGCATTGTATGAGAGCTGGTCTGTACCATTTTCGGTACTCTTAGCGGTTCCGGTAGGGGCATTTGGGGCTATCCTCGCGCTGATATTGGTACCAGGTTTGACCGATAACGTTTATGCGCAGATTGGTCTGATCACGTTGATAGGACTTGCCGCTAAAAATGCCATTCTGATAGTAGAATTTGCCAAGGTACGTGTTGACCGCGGAGAAGACCTGATCAAATCCACCCTTGATGCAGTAAGCCTTCGCTTAAGACCGATCATCATGACCTCGCTGGCGTTTATTTTAGGAGTATTGCCGCTTGTGTTTGCAACCGGTGCAGGTGCAGTAGCCCGCCGTACCATCGGTTTAACCGTTTTGGGGGGTATGCTTTCAGCATCTTCTATTGCCATATTTATTGTGCCGGTGCTATATGTAATTATCACCCGGGTATCTTACGGCAAAGAGAAACTGGAGTATCTTAAAAAGCATCATGAGGACCTGATGGAGAAAGAGAGAAAGATAGAAGCACAAAATATTGACCCAGAATTAGAGTACGAGATCAAAAAATCACGTGAGTTGGGAAAACTTGATCATATATGATTGCTAATACATTTATTAAAAGACCGGTAACTGCAATTGTAATCTCCGTAGTACTAATGATTTCGGGGACTATTTGTCTTTTCAATCTTGCTGTTGACCAATACCCCAATATATCACCGCCCAGCGTTTCGGTTAACGGATCATATACAGGTGCAGATGCCGAAACGGTAGAACAAACCGTTGCGGTTCCTATTGAAGAACAGGTGAATGGTACGCCAGGCATGGAATACATGCAAAGCACCAGCACCAATAGCGGTGGTGTAGGTATCAGAGTGACCTTTAATATTGGAACTAATGTGCAAATTGCCGCTCTCAATGTTCAAAACAGGGTGGGTATAGCCAAACCAATACTCCCTGCAGTTGTAGGTAAACTGGGTTTAACAGTGCGCGCAAGCAATCCGGATCAATTAATGCTGATTGCTGTTTACTCACCAAAGCGTACGCATAATATTACCTTCCTTGATAATTATACTAATACTTTTATAGAAGATGCCATATTGCGCGTTCCGGGCGTGGGCGATGTAAGCGCACGTACTGATAACTTTAGTATGCGTATCTGGATGAACCCGGATAAAATGGCATCCTACAGCTTAACACCTGCAGACGTTACCGCTGCTTTGAATGCCCAAAATGTTTATGTGGCAGCAGGATCGGCAGGTGCACCGCCACAAGCATCAAGCCAGACCAGTGAGGTGGGCATACTGGTTAACGGGATGCTGAACAAGCCGGCACAATATGAAAAGATAATTGTAAAGTCGATACCCGCTACCGGGCAATTGATCTATTTAAAGGACGTTGCGAGAGTTGAATTGGGTAAGTTTACTTTTTCCAGTAATGCATTTACTGATGGAAACAGGTGCTCTACTATCTCAGTATATCAATCTCCGGGGAGCAACGCTCTTGAAACTGCCGATAATGTATATGCAGAGCTTGCCAAGCTAAAAAAGTCGTTTCCGACTGATGTAGATTATATAGTGCCCTTTGAATCGGTGACTATTATAAAAGTTTCTATGCAGGAAGTTGTGGGCACACTGTTAAAAGCCCTGGCTTTGGTGGCTATAGTAGTATTCCTGTTTTTGCAGAACTGGCGGTCTACCCTTATACCTATTTTGGCTATACCGGTGTCTATCCTGGCTACATTTTGTTTCTTTATACCTTTAGGGTTTACAGTAAACACACTCACTATGTTTGGCTTTGTGCTGGCCATTGGTATAGTGGTTGATGACGCGATCATCGTTGTAGAGGCGGTACAGCATTATATTGATGAGCAGCACATGTCTCCGAAAGAGGCTACCTATCATGCCATGAAGGAGATTTCGGCCCCGGTTGTTGCTATTGCGCTCATTTTGGCTTCGGTTTTTGTGCCTGTGGGCTTCATTCCCGGAATTGTGGGCCGGTTATATCAGCAATTTGCTATAACCATAGCTATATCGGTGGTTATTTCGGCTTTTGTAGCATTATCATTAACACCTGCACTTTGTACTTTGCTGCTGCGGCCAAGCCACCATATCAGCAAGAGATCAAATTGGCTGGACAAGTTTTTTGATTGGTTTAATAAAGGCTTTGATAAATTAACATTCAGGTATTCAAACGGTGTAAAAAGAAGTATTAAGGGTTCGAAATTCGTAGTGGTCATATTGGTATGCATTTGTGTAGGAACCTGGCTGTTATTTAAAAGCAAACCGTCGGGTTTTGTGCCCTCTGAAGACGGTGGCCGGCTGTTTGTTACCTTCCAATTGCCTGATGCATCCTCTACTGTGCAGTCTGTAGGCGTAATGACCAAACTAATGAAAATAGTAGGTTCTACACCAGGCATACTGCATTATACTGCAGTTTCGGGATTTAACATTTTAAACGGGGGAGCCAACTCAAATAGCGGATCTATGTTTTGCATGCTCACGCCATGGGACGAGCGCACCACACCGGCTACAAAGGTTCAGGGGATAATGGATGCAATTAAGAAAAGAGTTGCTAAAGCAGGAATAAAAAATGCAAGTGTGGTCACTATTCAACCCCCACCAATAAGGGGTATAGGATTGGCTGCGGGTTTTAGCATGCAAATAGAGCAGGGAAGTTCAACTGATGATATACATACCTTTGAAAAAGTAGTTCAAAAATTTGTGGCAGCGGCTAAAAAGAACCCGGCCACTTCAACCGCTTTTAGTTATTTTTCGGCACATACACCCAGTTATGAGCTAAATGTTGACAGGGAAAAATGCGAAAAACTCGGAATTAATATTTCTGATGTATTTTCAACCATGCAGGCCTATATGGGCAGCTTATTTGTAAATAATTTCACTTTATATAATCGTACTTACCACGTGGTAGTACAAGCAGATACTGCTTACCGCGCGTTAATTTCTAATATGGATAAGTATTATGTGCGTAATTCAAGGGGCGAAATGCTGCCACTAAGCGCAGTTATCAGCTATAAACCTACTATTGCTGCTCCACTGATCACCCATTTTAATATTTTCCGTTCGGCAGAGGTTGATGGTCCGATACCGCAGGGCTATAGCAGCGGCCAGACACTTGATGGACTAAAAGCCTTGGCCGTAAAGGTATTGCCCCGCGGATACACTTACGAGTTTTCGGGACTTAGCTATGAAGAGATAAAAGCAGGCTCTATCACAGTATATATATTTCTTTTCTCCATTATTTTTGTTTTTCTGTTTCTTGCTGCATTGTACGAAAGCTGGTCGGTTCCATTTTCGGTAATGTTAGCTGTTCCGATAAGCGCTTTCGGGGCTATAGTTGCCCTTGAAACCGCGCCGAGCATTACTAATAATGTATATGCACAAATAGGATTAATAACCCTCATTGGCCTGTCGGCAAAAAATGCCATCTTAATAGTTGAATTTGCCAAGATCAGGGTTGATCGTGGTGAGGAACTTATCAAATCCACACTTGAGGCTGTGCGGTTACGTTTGCGACCAATCATTATGACTTCAATGGCATTCATTCTTGGTGTATTACCGCTTGTTTTAGCAACCGGGGCAGGGGCGGAGTCGAGAAATACGATAGGCATAACTGTTTTAGGAGGGATGATCGCATCCTCAACCATTTCCATATTTATTGTGCCTGTACTTTTTGTACTGTTCACCCGTGTTTCATATGGCAAAAAGGAACTGGCATGGCTGCAGTCGCATCATGAAGAATTGATGGAAAAGGCCAAAAAAGTGGAAGAACAAAATATTGACCCCGAACTGGAATATGATATTGCAGAATCGCACGCGGAAAATAAAGCCAGCAGGGCCAAACATGGCAAAGATCAGGACAATGAAAATTAACACCCGCTCAAAGCAGGCTTATAGAATTGCTTTATAGTATTCTTCTGCAAAACCTGTATTAGTTAGCTGCTGATAAAACATACCCGTCGTTCTTATCGTACAACGATAATCATGAACTTATGCAGGTAATCCGCATCTATGAATTATAAATTATATTTTTCTGTTTTTTTGTTTATCATTTCCTTTAATGTGGTTTCTGCTCAAACTGAGTTTTCATCTGATGAGCTTTTTCAGCAGGCACGCAAAGCGGCTTTTGATCAAAAGGATTACTCTAAAGCTATTGGATTAAGCAAACTGGCCCTGGTTAAAAGCCCTGATTATTCAGATATCCGTATTTTTTTAGGCCGGGTTTATACATGGTCGGATAAAGTTGATAGCGCACGTACCGAATTTAGCAAAGTATTAAGTAAGCATCCTGATAATGACGATGCATCATTTGCCTTTGGCAGCCTCGAATATTGGAACAATAATTCGTCTAAGGCCCTGCAATTAGTGCAGGGTGGTTTAAAATATCACCCCAAATCGAAAGACTTACTGTTATTAAAGGCTAAGGTGTTGAATGATCTGCACCGTTTTAGTGAGGCTAATGCTATTCTTGACACCCTTATAAAGGCAGATCCCGGCAATTCAGACGCACATGCACTGGCCGGTAGAGTAAGGGATAATGCCTCTCTGAATAAAATTGGCGTAACCTATGATTACATCTATTTTGATAAAGAATTTAAAGACCCTTGGCAACTGGCCAGTATTGAATATAGCAGGCAAACCGGTATAGGCTCTGTTATAGGCCGCATAAACTATGCTAACCGCTTTAATTCAACCGGTTTACAATACGAGGTGGATGCTTACCCCCATATTTCTAAAACTTTTTATGCTTATGTAAGCGGTGGTTACTCCGGCAATGTAGGTGTATTCCCAAAATACAGGTCGGGGTTTTCATTGTACGCCAATTTACCAGCGAGTTTTGAGGCCGAGGCAGGCTTTAGGTATCTTTATTTTACCAGCAGTACCTGGATCTATACCGCATCTGTGGGGAAATATCTTGGTAGCTTTTGGTTCAATTTTCGAACTTATTTAACTCCGTCAAACAGTTCTATTTCACAGTCATATACTTTGCATGCGCGGTATTATACCGGTGGCGCCGATGATTATTTGTCGTTGGGCATTGGTACGGGCATTTCACCTGATGACCCGCGTAACATTATATTGCTTAATGGCGGCAACAATTATAAACTTCACTCCGATAATATTTCAGCCGCTTTATATCATTCCTTTAAGCGTTTAAATGTTTTCTTCATTACCGGCAGCCTTGACAACCAGGAATATCAATTCCAAACACGTGGTAACCAGTTGGATATAGGTGCAGGCTATTTAAGAAGATTTTAATAAGATGACCAAGAAAAAACTTCTGCTGTTAATAATACCGTTCATATTACTGTTTCCACTGTGGATGTGGATGGCCTGGTATTTTACTCCAAAAACGAAGCTTGTTGTTGCCATTGTTGATAAAACCGTACTTGATCAGGATGGGCAGGAACATATATCACTTACCTGGTTGCTTAACAATCATTGTTTCACTAAAACAAGTACTGAGCGTTATCATATAGGCAGTGATTATTATGGTTTCTTTCCACAGAAAAATGAAAAATTCAGGATCAAGGGATTAGAAAGGTTCTCATCTGATCAACTGAAACAATTAAGTACCGATGCCGACGCGGTGTATTTTACCGATACCTACGGTATTTACAAGAACGAATGGTATAACCAAAAGGGCAGTAATGAGCGCTCGGGTATTTTATATGGTGGTATGAGCGCGCAGGATGTTGAGCTTTTGCAGGATATGAAAGCGAAGCATAAGCTGATAATTACTGAATTTAATACTATCGGTTCGCCTACAAATGCGGATAACCGCAATAAGTTTGAAAAGCTGTTTGGCATGCACTGGACCGGTTGGACCGCACGTTATTTTGATAGTTTTGATACCACCATAAATAAGGAACTACCCAAATGGCTGGTCAGTAATTACAAAAATCAACATAATAAGAAATGGCCTTTCCATAAATCAGGACTGGCATTTGTAAGTAATGACGAACAGGTTGTGGTGTTGGAGGATAGCACACATTTAACTGACCCGGTGCCCCATATTATCACATTCGGCTATGGACAAAAGAAAATGGGGCTGCCCGAAAGAATGAAATATCCTTTTTGGTTCGATGTTATCAGTCCGGATCTTTCAGTAAACCACGCCATATCACGCTTTGACCTGAGCCTTAACGCCAAAGGTGCGGCCGAATTGAAAAAATACAATATACCTTCAACCTTCCCGGCTATTATTATGCACCGGGACAAGGATTACCAGTTCTACTACTTTTCCGGCGATTTTTGCGATAATCCCATAGGGATGAGCACTTCTTATTTCAGAGGGATAGGTTTCTTTAAATGGATGCTTTATAATACCGACGACCCATCAGAGCGCAAGAGCTTTTTTTGGGACTTCTATCGCCCGATGATGACGCATATCCTGGAGGAAAATGTGGCTGCCAGAAAATAGATTTAACTAAGAAAAATCTAATAAGGTACTGCGCGCAACTGTGCACCACCTGCACCAAAATACAGAATAAATTTTTATTGACCTTTTTTATTGCTGTATTGTTTATTGTAGGGAGAGTAGTTTTTAGCTTCTTTGTAGCAAATGTGGTCTAAAAATCAAATCCAATTTCCGCCCGTAGAAGGTTCCCATTGCATACCCTCGCTGGTGCAAAGGTTTCAATAAAAAAATCTTACCCCTTTTGTCCTATTTCCGTACTCTCATTCTTTATTGTGGTATATAAACAAACAATTAAAAAACTAACAAGATGAGAAACACAATTTATTGGGTCGAAATTCCGGCAAAAGATTTCGTGAGAGCAAAAAAATTCTATGAAACTATTTTCGATATCGAAATCGGTTTGGTGCCTATGCCGAGAGGGAAATATGGAATATTTCCTCTTGAGATGGAGGCCCAGGGAGCAGGTGGGGCAATTGTTGAAGGCGAAGGATACGAACCTTCAGAAAAAGGCTCTGTTATTTATTTGGACAGGGGTGATGACCTGGCTATACCACTTTCAAAAATAGAAAAAGCAGGAGGGAGAATTCTTCTTCCCAAGACAAAAAATGGCGCCAATGGAGAATTCGGTTTCATTGCTCATTTTATTGACTCAGAAGGAAATAGGGTAGGCCTTCATTCGAATATTTGAAGAACGGATGATGCCAGATGCAACTCCGTTCAAAAGAATGATTTAAGTTCTATTTACTAAGGTACTTGCAAATTCTCCTAAAACAAAACAAGCTATCCTGAAAAAGATAGCTTGTTTTGTCAAACCTATTTCCCTTTCACCGGGTTGTAATGCTGATGTATGGAATCGGGTATGATAAAGTTACCGGTGATGACCATGTTGTTTCGTTTCTTAAACTGGTCAAAGGCATTTTTCAACTGGTTTGCCTTATCATCATCGTGGATAGGATCTTCGCCCAACTCTGCGTTCAATTTAAACAGGTTGTCGCCGTTTAAGTGATATTCGCCGCTTATAAAGTCAATGATATCAGTTTTGGTTTGCATCAGCGGGTAGTTATGCAGGTTTTCAAAGTTACGGTTGGTATCCAATCCCTGGCCGATCCAGCTAACCAATGACGGGCCTTTTGTTTTGTAATTGTGATGCAGATAGGCCAACAAGCTTGGGCTTATATCAAAATGTGTTGATACGGATGATATTTGTGAGGCCCGTTTTAACATGGGCGAAAATACGATGAGCGGCACATGGTAACGGTCAATTTTGTCGCTCATTGGTATCTCGGGCATACGGTGATCACCTGTTATCAGGAATATGGTATTGTTGTAATCGCTTCTTTTACTGTAAGCATTAAAAAATCCGCGTAAAGCATCGTCCAGGTATAAAATACTGGCATACTGAAGCTTATAATTACGATATTCGTTCTTTTTGGCATCATTAAAACCCAGTTTGGTCATGCGCTGCTCAAACTGCTGTAAATATTTATCTTCCTCGTTTATAGCAAAAGGGTTGTGGGTGGATACCGTTAAAACCACACTCAATTGAGGCACAGTGGCCTTTTCATCGCGGGTAAGCAAATAATGCCTGAATAGTTCCTTGTCATTATACCCCCATGAAAAACCATTTGGCGCAGGCAACCGGACATACCCTGCCGGAAACGACTTTTCGTCATTTATCTCATCGGTGGCATTTTTTTGCAGGAAAGTTTTCATGTTATCAAACTTCGAATCGCCGCCATAATAAAACGAGGTATGATAGCCATTATACTTTAAAAGGCTTAGTAATGATAGGTGGGTTGGCATACCATCGCCTAATTCTAAAAAGCCATTTTTTGCAAAAGGAAGTGAGCCGAGGATTGACGGAAGCACTGCGAAAGTACGTCCGCCTTCGCTCAAAAAGTTTTTCCAGTACAGGCTTTTGCCGGATAAAGAATCGATAAAAGGAGTGAAGTTTCCTAAATAGCCGTCCTCATTGGTAAATGCCCTGCCCAAGCCCTCAACCAGCACAATAACAATGTTGGGGGGCGTAGGGTTACTTTTAAAAAATGGCGATAATACATCAGCTGCGCTGTCGCTATGTAAAAATGGATAATGCTGAGGATCGGTGTATTTAAATACGACTGATTTGTCTTTCCCTGAATTACCGTAATCACTGATGTAACTATCAGCGTAAATATCAATGTCGTCCTGTCCGGGGAAGAAATGTTTGTATGATGCTGTCCAAAAATGATCAGATTTATTGATAACAAGGTTATTTGCAAAATCAGACTTAAAATTACCGGGGTTGCTAAATGCCGGCAAACCAATCATAACAACTAATAATGATATAGCGGGCAACGAGATTGCAAAGTATCTTTTTACTCTTATTCGGGGGGCCAGGAACCACAGGGCTGAAATAAGGCTGCACAGTAAAACAATAAATGCAATAATTTCAATAAAACTGATACCTCCGGATGCACCTATGGTTTGCTTGATATCAGTTATTGAATAGCCATAAAGATCGGCGCCCAATGGTAACAATGAGGTTGTAAAATAGGTTACAAGGCACAGTTGTATAATAGCTATCACAACTATAAATACACAATAGGCTACACGGGCAAATTTTTGCGAAAACAGATAAAGCACTGTATAAATAACAAAAGGATAGATCAGCCATTTACACCAAAAAAGCAGGTCGTTGAAAAACGACCAGAATATGACACCGCTAAAGCTTTTTGGAAACTCGTGCACCACACCATTGTAGCTCAGCTCGAACACGCTCAATAAAAAAATGATCAGCAACCATACAATAGAAAGCCTGGCAAATGATATAGCCGCTTGTGTAAACTTTGCCGAAATGGTTTTTTCCGGGGATGTTTTATGTTCCATTATTCTAATTTTATTGTGCTTTTTTTTCGGTGACAAAGCCCTGCCGGGTCATTTCGCCCCAACTATTTCGTTTTCTTAAAAGATCAATGTTACCTCTTATTGCAGACCAAACTACAAATGGATGGAATACAATTGGTTCTAATACGGCAACCAGCACCAGGCGTAAAATATCTTTTTTGTTTCTGTACTGGTTATAGGTTAATACTTCCATCATGATGGCAAAAATGGAATACAGTATACCTATACTTAAAACCCCCAGCATGATCATGAAAAGTGACCAGTTAACAGGGCCTGTTAAACAGTAAATGATTAAACCTATAGTCCCAACAAATTCAATGATAGGGGCCAAAAATTCAAAAAACAACCAATATGGATAACTCAGCATTCCCAATAAACCATAACGCGGGTTAAAGAACATTTTCTTATGAATTCGAAGTGTCTCTATGGTTCCCCGCGTCCAGCGGTTACGTTGTCTGCCTAAAATTTTAAATGTTGAAGGAGCTTCCGTCCAGCATAAGGGATCGGGTATAAAACTTACCCTGTAGGGTTCGTTACGCTCTTCCATATACCGTCGCATCCTTACTACTAATTCCATATCCTCGCCTACGGTATTTGGGTTATAACCACCGCATTTGATCACAATATCCCTATCAAAGGCACCAAAAGCACCCGAAATGAGCAACAGTCCATTCAATCGTGTCCAGGCCATACGGCTAAGTAAAAAAGCGCGGATATATTCAAGTGTTTGCACACGTGGCAAAAACTGTTTAGCCAAATTTACCTTTACAAGCCTGCCACCTTCTATCTGGCAACTGTTGGCAATACGCACAACACCGCCTGCAGCGATAACCCGCTGAGTAGTGTTTTCTAAAAAAGGTTTGGCAAGTTTCAAAAGCGCATCCTGTTCCAAAACACAATCAACATCAATACATACGTAGTAATTGTTTTGGGCAACATTTACGCCTACATTAAGGGCATCAGCCTTTCCTCCGTTCTCTTTATCAACCACAATAAGTTTACGGTAAACCGGGTTATGGCTTTTATATACGCCCTTTACAGGCTTTGTAGGTAACTGCTCATTTACAAAAAAATCAACTTTAAACAGGTCATAAGCGTTGATCAGTTTCTCAAGCGTATCATCTTTACTACCGTCATTAATTATAATAACCTCAAGATTATTATAATGTAAGGAAAGCAGCGACCGGACATTTTCGATGATTGTTGCACCCTCATTATATGCTGGGGCCAATACACTTATACTCGGGGCTTCGGTTGATGAAGCAAGCACACGGTAGTCGGTAAAGCTATTTTTATTAAGATAAGTACGTGTTTCGCTAATAGAGAAGGAGCCTATTAAAATATAGCAGATCAGCAGTAATAATGAATACAGTAAGATGCCATAAGTAAATACATGCAATATAAAGGTTTGCCAACTCATGCTGCTAATTCTCCCTTTATTTGCATGAGTATTTCATTTAGCGGATAGCCTGCTGATTTTACATGATCCTGGAGCGATGTTAAACCGCTTTTTCCAATACTGGCTAAAGCACGCGCCGCACTGAGTTTCATTTCGTGGTTATCATCATCTAAAAGGCTTAATAAGAAAAGGATGTCTTTTTCTGAGCCTATATTTTGCATTGCTTTGATCATTGCCAGCTGATGCCTGAAACTCTCCTTCAAAAACCGTGATATAAGCTGATCGGATGTCTCGTCTGTGTACATTTCGCACAGGCAATGAATAGCCTGTAAACGCACCTCAGGATTGGGATGATCGAGGCATGATAAGATAAGATCGTGCAATTCAAACCGATGATAATTCCGGGCGAGCTTTAGCGCAAATACAACCACGCTGCTATTAGCTGATTTAAGCCAGCCGTCAATATCAATATATACCGGCGGTACATTTGATAATTGTTGTAATAATTTTATTTGCTGCCAATCGGAAATGGGATAGATAATAATATCTAAAAACCTGAGTCCCTCAAAACCCTGAAACTGCACTATGGCTGTTTGCGCTTCCATGCGTACCAATTCGTTGTGGTTATTGGTAAAAGGGTATAGCAGCGTTTGAAATTCTTTCATTTCCATTACAGTAAGTTCCTGTATGGCTTTTGCTTTGATATACCAGTAACGGCTTTTTAAATTCTTCAAAGCGTATTTTTCAAGATTTAATTGCTGATAAAGGTGAATTAAGTTTTCAGCAGATGTACCCGTGATGTTTTTCTTAGCCGATAGTATTTCTGCTGTCAACAATGCTCTGAAATGCTTATTACGCATTAGCTTTTCTGCTCTTTTAGTAACCGGTATCAGTGTTTCGGCTTCTTCGTCATCATCATCATAAAATACGGCTTTGCGAATAAGCAGGTCAGATATTATTCGCCATTTAACATGTTTTTTTTCATGCTTGCTTTTAAAGTACATGTAAAAAAGCATGTATGTTAAAAGGGCTATCATGAGGCAGATAATAAATAGGATTACTATGGCCTGGTAATGCAGTTTTATAATTAATGCGTTTGGTAAAAATGCTGTAATAGCCAAAAGGTTTATTGGTAAAAAATGAAATAGGGTTCCCATCGTTTATTAGTAATAATTTATGGGATATTAATTGGTTTTATAGTTTACAAATCCGGTTTTAATTATTTAACTATTGACATGTCAAACCTGCGTACACGTACCGATAGCTCGTTGGGGCTAAATGGTTTCGTAATGTAATCGTCTGCACCAAGCTGAAATGCCTCCATAACCACGTTTTCCTGCCCCATTCCCGAAAGAATGATAACCGGTGTACCCGTTGGATATTTTTTCTTTACAGCGCCTATGATCTCCAAACCCGATAGGTAAGGCATCATAATATCGGTTATTACAAGATCTGGCTGAAAATCATTGATTTTCTCCAAAGCTTCGCGGCCATCATGTGTAACAATAACTTCGTGTCCATCCTTTTTCAGGCGAAACTCAAGCATCTTCAGCATCAATTGATCATCTTCGGCTACCAGGATTTTCATATTTCAAAAATTAAACTGTTATATAAATAAAAAGGCATCGCCATTAAAGCGATATTACGTGTATACGTGCTGCCATTTGCAATAGTTCCGAAATGTTAAATTTCGTTGCAGGGACGCATACTTAATTATTGGAAAGGAAAAGATGTAAAGAGGGGGGGTATGTTAAAAGAGGGAGATCATGAGTTGAACTCACCAACAAATATTAAACGTGCAAAGAGCGTGGTATCAAGAATAAGTATTTGGCAGAAGGGGCAAGAAAAGTTTGCAGTGCTTAGTTAGCAGCCTGCACCTTTTTTAAGATTTGCAAACTGCTAACTGAACAATGCTAAACGCTAGCTGAACTATGGGAACTTAACCCCGCGATAGTCAGATACATTTGCCAACGGTATAGATGAACCATATTTGGCATTAATAGCTTTTATAAATTCATTGGCAACTATAGCATATCCACGGGGTGTTAGGTGCACCCCATCCAATGAGAATATGCCGCCGCTGATATAGCCCGAATTAAGGCTTACCCCATTAACAACCAACCCATGTAATTTAATATTATTCAGAAAGGTGAAGGCATCAAACACAGCCAGACCTTTTGCTGCCGCGATAGATTTGATCGTTTCGTTATATGAGCTTACATAGCTTTCAGTTAAGGCAACTTCATTCTCATCAAGCACGTATTGATTGTCAATTGGTGTAACTGGCGTTAGTCCGTAAGGTAAAGTACCATAAGGAGTTACCACAGGTTGGCCGATCTTACCAGTTGGAAAAGTAAGTATGATGAGGTCCTTAGCTGTAGCAGCCCTTGGTGCATACGTAGCACCAGAAACAAGCGCATTAATATAAAGGGCCTTCACCGTAGGATTTGCTTTTTGTACCGCGCCTAAAACTGCGCCAACTGTCACCGTATTGAAATAAGGGACTGAAGTTACATCGGGTATGGTACCCACAACACCTTTTTGGCCATTGGCAGTCATTTTGCTGATCAATAAGCCATATAACTGGCTAAATTGATCTTTAGGGGTTAATACATCACCCGCGCCGCCTGATGTAGCATAGCCTAATGCATCATTATTACCTAACCAATTAGAGAAAAAGGTAAATGGTTTTGCTGTTACAAAATCAAGATAGGTAGTTGAATTTGCAGGCGAATTTCCGGGTAACAATCTTTCATAATATCCGTTCAGGTTTCCATAAGGCGCATAAACTATATGCAATAGTTTAATGCCTGGTACGCCATAGTTGTTAATGTTGCCGGTATATTTTGTATAAAGTACAACGTTCCCAAACCCCGGGATAGGTTGAATGCCGCGTACAGCAAGATTAGTAGTAACCGGGGTAGTAATAGGCGTACCATCAGGATTAAATCCTGTTAATGATAAATAACCAGATCCGTTTGCCTGGTCGGCACCGAATAGTGGTTGAGTAAAAGCCCCGCCGCCCACAGATTGCATTTGTTTGGCAATAATGCTTGGATAGGAGTTCAATTGACCATCAAGGTATAATCCGCCATCAGCATAACCGGCCGTTAAAGAATTACCTATGGAAATGTACCTGGTAAAATCAGCTGAACCATGGTATGGTTTAGGCGTGTTAACCTCCGGCTTGCAGGCACCCAGTAAAAGTAACCCTGCAATAATATAAATATGTTGTTTAAACGTTTTCATGTATTAATTTCTTTAAGGATTACCAGTGATAAGCAAGTGAGATACCGGGGATATATACATTGGTTTTAAATGTGCCCGATAACTGCGATTCGTTATTAGTTTGTGTACGTTGCATCAGGTGCTCATACTCAAAAGAGATATCCAAATCAAGGTGTTTCGCCATTGTATAACCCAAACCCAAAGTGCCGTATACACGGTTGGCATCTGGTGCCTCGGGAGTTACATAACCATCCATCACAGCTGTACTGGCATAGCCGCCACCAAACCTTAAGGCTAAGTTATCTTTTGCTTTGTATTGGGCGCCGCCACGTAAACTAACAGCATCTGTATAGTTGCGGGCCGAGTGCGTATCCTGTAATGCCGGTGTGTTTTTTGTATAATCAAAGGACAAGGTTTTATAAACATCCCAGTTGATCACGTTTACATCCAGGGCCAATATCCATTTGCTGCAGGGATAAAATCCGAATCCAATAGAATTGGTAGCCGGTAAGGGTATAGTTGAACTGAATTGATTAGGCTGGGGGAAACTGCTTTGCAACGAACCTGGTACGGTAAAAATTGCGTTTCCGTTAGGAATAGTAGTAGTAACCTGCGAACGGTGGGTGATCCCTATGGTTATGCCGGCTTCCGTTTTGATATAAACACCCGCGTTCCATCCATAGCCTTTACCGCTTCCTTTTAGTTCGGCTTGTCCGGGTTGGCCCGAGCTGTTTGCTAATGGGATAGCCTGTGTAAGATCTACACTTCCGCGGTTGTAAACAAAGCCACCGCCAACACTAATGAAATCGGCCAGTTTAATACTTATCGTAGGTTGAAAATAAATGGCTTTCAAGTCAAGACTTTCCAATACATACTTGCCCTGCCAAGTATTTCCCCAATCGGTTAAGCCGCCAAATGGTGTGTAAACGGCCAGTCCTAATTTCCAAAAAGATGCTTTCGGCCCCCATGCAGCATAAAAGGAAAAGGGGGTTGCGATTTTATTGGCGGTGCGATCCTGAATTGATGTGCCTGAGGGATTAAAATCAGACTTAAAAAATAAGGGGCTGATGCCACCCTGTACATAGTTTTGTGGCAGCATAGCCACAGCGCCGGGGTTAAAGAATACGGAGGCGCCATCCTGCAAAATACCTGTTCCTGTATGGCCCATGCCGATTTGCTTTTGTCCCTCCAGGTTAACCTGGAAACCTTGTGAAAAGGCCAGCACCGGCGCTAACGCCAGCGCCAATAGTAAAAGTTTTCTCATAAAAATTATAATTGGTTCACAATAGGCAAATGTACTAGAAATGCATCTGGAGCTATTTGGGATAAAATTAGTTTGGATTGAAAAGAAAAAAAGGGCTATAATGCGGAGATATTAGTCAAAAAGTCGGATAAAGGTCATTTTGAATACCATATCTAAAAATAGCTGTAACCACACGCTTTTTTTAGATATGGTTTTTTAAATAAATTCAGTAATAAAATTATATATTGTAAATGTATGAGTAAAAAAGTTGGGCAATTAAGCTTATCAAAATTTGCGGATCTTTATGCAGACAAGCTTGCCAGCGCTGATTTTTTTGTCGCTGATGAAAAGCAGCTACTGAGTTTAAGTGAATATCCTTATCGGTCAGATGGTTATATTATTGGTATTTGCACACGGGGCACAGCGCAGGTAGAGGTAAATTTACAGATTTACGAGTCTGTGCAGGGTGCTATGCTTTTAGCAACACCTTTTCATGTGTTAAGAATATACAACAGCAGCGAAGATTTCTTATGCAGGTTTATTGTTTTTAGTAAGGCTTTTTTGACGGAAAATAGTGTCAATAGTCATTTCCTGGAATCGTTCGGTTACTTTAAAAATGCATCTATCCCCGTAATTTATACGGATACCTCTGATACTAAAATTGTACAGGATATTTATTTATTGCTGCAGCAAAAACTTGCGCTGGAAACTCATCCATATCGTGTAGAAATATCCCGCAGTATTTTAATGACACTGCTTTATGAAATACAGGCGGTATACGAGAAACAGCATACTATTATAAAGGGCAAACAAACCAGGAAACAGGAACTGAATGTACTTTTTCAGGATCTTGTTTTTCATCGTTATAAAGAACATCGTAATGTACAATATTATGCCGACGCCCTGTTTGTATCCCCTAAGCATTTAACAGAGACCATTAAGGAAGTAACCGGCAGAACCGCGGGAGAATGGATTGACGACGCTGTTATTCTGGAAGCTAAAGTGCTTTTAAGAAATCATGAGATCAGCATTGCCCATGTGGCTGATGACATACATTTCCCGGATCAATCTTCATTTGGTAAGTATTTTAAAAAGCATACAGGCATGTCTCCCTCAGATTACAGGGTAGTATCTGCTTATTAATTGTTTAGTTGCGGGTTAATTGGGTCAAGCCCAATTAGCACTCTTTAACTCCATCAACCGCATATTCAAATCAGCTTAATCAGGCAACTAAATCTTCTTTCCGACTTTTTGACTAATATCTCCGCATTGCAGACCTTTCTTTGGTTTAATAACGCATCTAATTTTACTCCTTATTATAAAACTGAAAAAAGCTATTACCAAAGCTTTTACATATTTACTTTATTATTTATAAATTATACAGCCAATTAAACTGGCAGGCATTGGTGTGAATAATTTTAAAAAGTATAAGATTAAAACCTTAAAATATTTGTTTATGAATGATATTGAAACTATAAAAGCCATCAGGGGAGGCGAATTCCTGATCAGGGAAACTTCCGCCGAAAGTGTTTTTATTCCTGAAGAATGGAATGAAGAACAATTAATGATCGCTGAAACGTGCACAAACTTTATTGCTCAGCAGGTAACACCAAATTTGCAGCGCATAGATGACCAGGAAGAGGGTTTAATGCCACATTTAATGGAAGAGGCAGGTGCGCTTGGACTATTAAGTATATCTATCCCCGAAGAATATGGTGGTTTTGGCAAAGATTTTAAAACATCAATGCTGGTTACAGAAAAATTAGGGGCAGGTCATTCATTCTCCGTAGCGTTCTCAGCGCATTCAGGTATAGGTACACTGCCTATATTATATTATGGTAATGATGCACAAAAGCAAAAATATATCCCAAAACTGGCCAGTGGGGAGTGGAAGGGGGCCTATTGCCTTACAGAGCCGGGAGCAGGATCAGATGCCAACTCCGGTAAGGCAAAGGCAAAGCTTTCGGCCGATGGCAAGTATTACCTGATCACCGGCCAGAAAATGTGGATAACCAATGCTGGTTTCGCCGATATATTCACTGTTTTTGCCAAAATTGATGACGATGAGAACCTAAGTGCATTTATTGTTGAGAAGGATTTTGAAGGGATCTCGCTCAATACTGAAGAGCACAAAATGGGTATCAAGGGAAGCTCTACCCGGCAGGTGTTTTTTAATGATTGTAAAGTGCCGGTTGAAAATTTGCTTTCTGAACGTCAGAACGGGTTTAAGATCGCGGTGAACATATTAAACCTTGGCCGTATCAAATTAGGGGGCGGTACTATTGGTGCAAGTAAGGATGTTATTACATCATCAGTACGATACGCCAATGAGCGCGAACAATTTGGGCGTCCTATCTCAAAATATGGGGCAATAAGATATAAGCTTGCGGAGCAGGTTATTAGAACCTATGCTTCTGAGGCGGCCATTTACAGGGCAAGTGAGAATATGGAAGAGGCCACGGATATGTTAATATCATCAGGCATGGATGAAATAAAAGCCAAATTGAAAGGAACTGAACAGTTTGCCATTGAGGCGGCAATTATTAAAGTTCACGCTTCAGAGGTTTTGGATTATGTGACTGATGAAGGCGTTCAGATATATGGCGGAATGGGCTACAGTGCTGAAGCGCCTATGGATAGGTCCTATCGCGATAGCAGGATAAACAGGATATTTGAAGGAACTAATGAAATTAACCGCATGCTGACAGTGGACATGATGCTTAAACGTGCCATGAAGGGCGAACTTGACCTGATGGGGCCTGCCCAAAAAGTTGCCGGTGAACTGGTAAGCATACCTGATTTTGGTGCTTCAGAAGAGGATGGGCTGTTCACCAAAGAAAAAAAATATGTTGCCAATTTTAAAAAGGCAGTCCTGATGGTGGCCGGCGCGGCAGTTCAAAAACTGATGGCGCAATTAGGTAAGGAACAGGAAGTATTGATGTGTTTGGCTGATATGCTGATAGAACTGTACGTGAGCGAATCATTACAACTGAGGGTGGAAAAATTGGTTGGTTTAAGAGGTGAGGATGCCTGTAAAGAGCAGCTGGATATTATGAGGGTGTATATAAATGATGCTGCCGAACACATTGCAAAGTCGGGAAGAGAAGCTCTGAATTCCTTTGCCGAAGGTGATGAAAGAAGAATGATGCTGATGGGACTTAAGCGCTTCACTAAAACCGAGGATATTAATACTACCCAGGCAAGGAGAAATATTGCGGCTAAACTAATCGCTGAAAATAAATACTGTTTTTAGCCTCAGTAATAAAAATGATTGTCATTTACTATTCCCCTTCTTGGCGGAATACTGGAAGGCCTGGCAAAGAGCTGGGCGCTGCAACTGCTTGCTCTCGTCCGGTAGCTGATTCACACTGGCGCCCATCACGAGCATGTTGGTCAAACAGGGGGTACCTATTCGTCCTAACTTATACATCGCCATAGGAATATCCGGCGTTATACAACATTTGGCGGGAGTTAATAGTTCAAAAACTATTGTTGTAATCAATAGGGACCCGGAGGCTCCGTTTTTCAAAGCTGCCAATTATGGCATTGCAGGCGATGCAATGGAAATTTTGCCACGGTTAACGAAAGCTGTTAGGAAATTTAAGGAACATCATAAATAATACAGGCTATGAACATCACCTATGAAGGGCAGGTACTATGGTCGCAGATAGATGCTAACCAACACATGCGCCACTCTGCTTATGCAGATTTTGCCGCGCAGGCCCGACTGACGATGCTTGATGGATTGGGTTTAAAACCAGCCATGTTGTTTGAGCATAAAATAGGCCCGGTACTGTTCAGGGAGGAATTGATCTACCTGCGCGAAGTTGGGATAAATGAATACATCAAGGTAACTTGCGAGCTTACCAGATCACGCCCGGATGGTTCGCGCTGGTCTATAAGACACGAATTGTATCGCAGTGATGGTATTAAAGCCGCTATAATTAATGTGGATGGCGCCTGGATAGATATGGAAAAACGCAAACTTGGAAAATTGCCAACTGAAATAAGTAAATTATTTATGAAGGCAGTTAAAAGCAGCGACTATATTGAAGAAGGTGACAATAAATAATATAAGCAAATAATACTGATAATGACCGATTTAAAAGATAATTTTGAAAACGCTGTTAAACAAAGCAAGGAAGTGACATCCAGGCCCGATAACGAAACATTGCTACGTTTATATAGTTTATATAAACAGGCCACCGAAGGCGATGTCAATACAGAAAACCCACCCGGTATGTTTGATTTTGTAGCTAAAGCGAAATATGAGGCCTGGTTAAAATTAAAGGGAGTTACAGCAGACAATGCCATGCAGCAATACATCGATTTGGTAGCACCATTATTAAATAAAACCAACTAAGGGGGACAATTTCCGAAATATTGACAAATGTTTCCGTCATTTAGACCTTTGTAAAACGCTGCCGAAAAGGATATTTGTTATATAATAAACCAATACCAAATTAGTTAACCATTTTATAGTTCTGCCAGCCGTTTTATTAACGCGTATACTGATCATATGCTGATTGGGTATGCACGTTCTTAGACGTTTGTTTAATTATTGAAATAATCCCTAAACGATAATCAATGTTCGTAGCCAAAAAACACATTAGCAAGTTAATAATAGTTATTTTAACCATTATATCTGTCAATTCCATTGCAAAGGCGCAAGCAGATAAAATTGAAGGCTTGTGGTATAATGATATCAAGAGCGCAAAGGTGCTTATCACCAGGGATGCCAACGGAAAGTTTTATGGAAAAGTGGTATGGCTTAAGGAGCCCTTAAAAAACGGAAAACCTAAAGTTGATGAACTAAACACCGATGAAAAATTACGCACAAGGCCACGGTTGGGTTTGCCGGTATTGGCAGATTTTGTAAAAGATGGGGATGACAAGTATGTGGACGGAACAATTTATGATCCGAATAACGGCAAAACATATTCTTGTAAAATGACCTATAAAGGTAAAACATTAGACATACGCGGGTACATTGGCATTTCACTTTTCGGGCGTACAACTACCTGGTCGCGGGCAGAGTAATTTAAATCTTTAATAAAAAACAAGCAGATACTAATGGATGCTAAACGAGTTATAAAAAAAGTTGCCGTATTAGGTTCAGGTGTAATGGGCAGCCGTATTGCCTGCCATTTTGCAAACATCGGTATACAGGTATT
>JAQBOK010000325.1 GCA_028288085.1 Mucilaginibacter sp. | reverse complement strand
GACATGGATATGGAAAGTCGTAGTTATATCAATAACCTGGCTAAGCTGGTGGCTAATAATAAGGTGCCTGTTGGGCTAATTGACGACGCCGTGAAACGGATATTGAGAAAGAAATTTGAGCTGGGCTTGTTTGACGATCCTTACCGGTTTATGAATGCCGAACGGGAAAGAACCATGCTGAACCGGCCTGAAAATGTAGAGGCAGCAAGGGATATTGCCCGGAAAAGCATTGTACTGCTAAAAAATGAACACCAGTTATTGCCCCTTTCAAAAAACTTGAAAACCATTGCATTGATAGGGCCGCTGGTAAAAGCCAAAAAGGAGTTGAAGGGCTTTTGGTCCCTGGATATAGATAAGAATGAAAATGTTGTGTCATTATGGGATGGTATGCTAAAGCAGGCCGGGCAAACCAGGTTAGTGTATGCACAGGGCTGCAATATAACAGACGTGTCAAGGGTTGGCTTTGCCGATGCTATAGCCGCGGCCCAGCAGGCCGATGTGATTGTAATGGCAATGGGCGAAGCACCTGATATGACTGGTGAGGCAAAAAGCAAATCTAATATCCACCTTCCGGGTATCCAGGAAGAACTGATTAAAACCATGAAAGCAACTGGTAAGCCGGTTATAGTTTTGCTAATGGCCGGTCGGCCGATGGTATTTAACTGGACGGCTGATAATGTGCCCGCCATTTTATACACCTGGTGGCTGGGTAGCCAGGGTGGTAATGCCATGGCCGATGTTTTGTACGGTAATTATAATCCTTCAGGCAAATTGCCTATTACCTTTCCGCGCTCAGAAGGGCAAATACCTATCTATTATAACCATTACAATACTGGCAGGCCTGCCCAAAGCGATAATGATCTGTTTTATAAATCAGCTTATATTGATTTACCCAATTCTCCACGCTATGCGTTTGGCTATGGTTTAAGTTACACCAACTTTGCTTACAAAGATCTGGAGTTTGATAAATTGATACCCGTGATGAAGGATAGTACAAATCTTTCGGGTTCATTTGAGATAGAAAATACTGGTAAATATGCCGGTGAAGAAGTGGTGCAGATCTACATCAGAGATGTGGTGTCGCAACCGCTGCGCCCAATAAAAGAACTAAAGGAATTTCGCAAGATAAAGTTGCAGCCGGGAGAGAGCAGGCGTATTGCCTTCACCATAAGCCGGGATGAATTATCATTTTATAACGATAAGCTCGAACGCATTACACAACCTGGCGATTTCCAGATTATGATAGGGAGTGCTTCTAATGATATCAGGCTGCAAAGAACTTTTGAGCTTACTAATTAGAAGTAAGTATAAATTGAAGTGATTGCGTAAATTTATTCGGTAGGCTTAGCTTTTAACAGGTGGTTCTGATGATATCTCACCAAATTCATTAACGTAGGCCATCATACTTTCAAGTCCGCCACCCGGAGAGTTTTCCTTGCGCTCCTGTTTACGCTGCAACTTGTCTTCTTTCTTTTTCTGTTTGTTTTTTTCGAGCTGTTTTTTCATGAAGGTTGCCTGGGACTTTGCCATACTGTTGAGTGATTATGTTAATGATACTTGTATTTAAAATTCTGTTAAACAAAAAGCACCCCGGTACAAACCGGGGTGCCTACGGTTATTATAGTGATTTTTTAGATTACTTTTACATTTACCGCACTAAGGCCTTTTTTGCCTTCTTCCACATCGAATTGTACGCGATCATTATCGCGGATGGTATCAATGAGGCCAGTTGAATGCACAAAAATGTCACTTCTGTCATCAGTTTGAGAGATGAAGCCGAACCCTTTTGTAGCATTAAAAAACTTTACTGTTCCTTCTTTTTGCATTATTTCATTTTTAATAAGTTCGCAAGTTACTCATTTATTCCCTCTCATTTTCCTTTCGGTAAAAATATTTAATTTTTATTTCATGAAAATGACAACTTTTGTTAATGTTAGCCGTTTATACTACTGATACTACAAGTAATAATTGTTTTATGAAACGGCAATTATTGCATTAAAATTACATATCTTTATAAACGATTGCCATGTCAATTATTTGCTGAAACTACTTTAAAATATTTGCTGATACTTAGGCATTACCAGTTATAACCCCCAGGTAGTATTTAAGCTTTTATTAAATCAAATACATTAAATAGCAGTGGAAACTAAACAATTCAGTGGCTTATAAATCTCATATTATTCATTAACGCGCACTGATGGCATTTTTAGACCATGTATTACAGGCCCCCTCGTACGGCTGGCAGGATACAACAGGAACTTTGGTTAAACCAACCCCCGGACAAATATTCAAAGAGTTTTTTTCGAGGCTGAATATATTTAAAGACCGTAAAAACTGGCTTCCGTTTTTTAGCTGGCTTAAGGTTTTATGTCTGACACCTTTTTTCATCGTGTTTATCTTCCATTTTTTTAGCCTTTACATGCTGTTGGCTGCCTTTCTTTATAGCATGGTGATTATGGGGACGCATGGTACCGTATGGCATCATCGTTACTGCACGCACGGTGCTTATAAATTCAAAAATAACTTTTGGCGGTTTTTTACGCAAAACCTTACTTTGAACGTAATACCCGAAGAGATATATGTAATATCTCATCATGTTCATCATTCTAAATCCGATCAGCCGGGCGATCCGTATAACGCTGATGCAGGGTTTTTATATTGCTTTTTGGCCGATGTGAACCATCAGCCTATCGCAAAAAATATGAGCGCGGCCGATTACAACCGCGTAAATTTACTAATGTTGCATACCGGTATTAAAGGTAATACCTATGCACAATATCAACGATGGGGTTCATATGTAAATCCGGGCCGGGCTGTATTATCGTGGTTGTTAAACTGGGCATTCTGGTACGGGGTTTTTTACCTGCTGGGTGGTAATGCACTTGCTTGTACCCTGTTTGGGGCAGCCGGATTTTGGGCTGTAGGTGTGCGTACTTTTAATTATGAAGGGCATGGAAAAGGAACTGGCGTGCAACGCGATGGAATAGACTTTAATAATAAGGATAAATCAGTGAACCAAATATGGCCGGGCTTTGTGGCCGGCGAATGGCATAATAACCATCACCTGTTTCCAAAAAGCGCTCGCAGCGGATTTAAACCAATGCAACTTGACCTGGCCTGGCAATATATACGACTGATGAACCGGTTGGGTGCCATAAGTAGTTATAAGGATAGCAAGAAACAATTTAATGAGCTATATTATCTGCCTGCTCTTCAAAGAAAAAAGGAGTTGGCCGCTATGAAATTGAGTCTGAAAAAAGTGTAAGGAACAGATATTTCTTCCTTATGAAGTTTTCAGTCGATTTTATGCAACTGAACTTGAATAAATAAAAAGACGATTTTAAAAAGGAGCCTGTAAACATGAAATTTGCAGGCTCCTTTATGTTTTGCCAAAGGGGAGTAGAGCATCGGTTCCCCTTTGATTTATACACATTTTCAAAGTATGTGCCCTCCGCTGCTCCGCCATCATCGGGTGCAGGTATTTTGCCAACCAACTTAATTTGAAAAAATAGCTTCTCAATTTGAGAGGCTTTTTTTTTGAGTCCAAATTGCATTTTCCAATTAATATATTCATTTATAGGCCTAAACACAAGATTTAGGCATTAGTCCATATATGGGCATCCTTTTGGCATAGCAGCTATTACAGTTAGAGCGCTATTAGGTCTTTAACTGAAATAAACTAAAAAAATGGACGATGAACGGATTATTATAAGGTCAGCAATTCCATCTGATGTGGTTTTTGCTGATCTGATTATTCAGGAAATGGAAAGCTCTGCAATAGCAAGAGGCTCGGGGATTTCAAAAAGATCAGCAGCCTCGGTAATAGAAAAAATGGACTCCGGCAAAGCAATTGTTGCCGTAACAGAAAGTGGCGAATGGGTTGGTTTCTCCTACATTGAAACCTGGGACGATGAAAAATTTGTATCAAACAGCGGCCTTATCGTATCTCCAAAACACCGTAACCAGGGTGTTGCCTCACAAATCAAAACACAAATATTTGAATTGTCAAGAAGTAAGTACCCGTTGGCAAAGGTATTTAGCATTACCTCTGGCCTGGCTATTATGAAAATGAATACCCGCCTTGGTTTTGAGCCGGTAACCTACAGTGAAGTTGCCCGCGAACCTCGTTTTTGGGACGGATGCAAAAGTTGCGTCAACTATGATGTTTTACAAAGTAAAAGCAGGTGCAATTGTCTTTGCACAGCTATGTTGTTTGATCCACAATTAAACTAAGTAATTATGATTAAGTATTTAAACGAAAGATCGGGCCCGTCTCCGTTGGAGAAATGCCTGCCTTTGAACGCTATGCTTTTTAGCGAGTCAGTATCCCTGCTTCAAAAACTGATCGCAACCCCTTCCTTTAGTGGCGAAGAGGATGAAGCAGCAGAAATTATTCAGGAATATTTATCGGGTTATTCCATCAAAACCAAGCGCAAGGGAAACAATGTATGGTGCTACAACAAGTATTATGATAGCGCTAAACCAACCATCCTGCTAAATTCACATTTGGATACGGTTAAACCGAATGAAGGCTATACCAATGATCCTTTTTGCCCCGAAATATTGGGTGGCAGACTATATGGCTTGGGCAGTAATGATGCCGGAGGCTGCCTGGTGGCGCTGCTAGCCACGTTTTTACACTTTTATAGTTATAAAGGCCTTGGATTTAACCTGTGTTTTGCCGCCACCGCCGAAGAAGAAAATTCCGGTTATAACGGGATCAGGTCCGTCCTTCCTTTTTTTGGTGATTTGCAACTGGCCATAGTTGGCGAACCCACATTGCTCCAGATGGCTATTGCAGAAAAAGGCAACCTGGTGATTGATGGTGTTTGTTTAGGCCGTTCGGGGCACGCCGCCAGGGAAGAGGGCGATAATGCTATTTATAAATGTATAAAAGATATTGAATGGCTGCGGACCTATGAATTTCCGCAAGTGGTAAAAGGCATATCGCCGGTTAAAATGACAATCACCGTCATCAAAGCCGGATCGCAGCACAATACCGTACCGGCAAAATGTGAATTTACCGTCGATATCCGCCATGATGATACTTATACACAGCAGCATATTCTGGATACTATAAAAAACCATGTATCGGCTCAAATCCAGGTACGTCCGGGTTCATTAGGCGCTACTTCAATTACGCCTCATCACCCAATAGTTAAAGCCGGCCAAATGATAGGGTGTAAAACTTACAGTTCACCTACTACATCAGATCAGGCCTGGCTATCAATCCCCTCTGTTAAAATAGGGCCAGGAAACTCTGCCCGGTCACATTCATCAGACGAGTTTATTTTTCTGGAAGAAATAAAAAATGGTACCAAACTCTATATCAAGCTATTGAATACACTGCCTTTGATACTGATCAATAATCCAATCAAGCCTAAAAATGAAATCAACCATTTTAATAATTGACGATGAGGTAAAGCTCAGCGCATTACTTGCCAGGATTCTGGAAATGGAAGGGTATAACATACTACAGGCTGCCAATGCCAAATCTGGTTTGTATATCCTTGAGCATGAAGATGTCAGGGTAGTGTTAAGTGATGTAAAGCTGCCAGATGCCAACGGCGTGGAACTGGTGAAGAAGATCAAACAGATCAAGCCTTATGTAGAAGTGATCAACCTGACAGCCTTCGGGTCCATCAGTGATGGTGTAATGGCAATTAAAAACGGGGCCTTTGACTATTTAACAAAGGGCGACGATAATGAAAAAATTATTCCCCTGGTTAATAAAGCCATGGAACGGGCAGTTCTTCAGCACCACGTGCATGAATTGGAACAGCATATGGAAGAGCAGCATGGTTTCGGGGTGGTTTTAGGGCAATCCCCGGCTATAACTGAGGCTATTGACCTGGCAAAAAAAGTAGCTATAACTGATGCTACAGTACTGCTGCTTGGAGAAACCGGCACCGGGAAAGAGGTTTTTGCAGAAGCGATCCATTATGAAAGTTTAAGGAAAAACAAACCGTTTGTCGCAGTCAACTGCAGCGCCTTTAGTAAGGAATTGCTTGAAAGCGAATTGTTCGGCTACAAAGCAGGTGCTTTTACAGGGGCTATAAGAGATAAAAAGGGCTTGTTCGAGGCGGCGGCCGGTGGTACCATTTTCCTGGATGAATTAGGTGAGATGGGTCTTGATCTGCAGGCAAAGTTACTGCGGGTGCTGGAGAATGGAACATTCATTAAAATAGGCGAAACCAAGACAACCAAAGTTGATGTGCGTGTAGTTGCTGCCACTAATCGCAACCTGCAAAGGGAATCTGAGGAAAGTCACTTTCGGCTCGATCTCTTTTATCGCCTATCCGGCTTTTCTATAGTACTGCCCCCATTGCGTGAAAGGAGCGGCGATGTAGAAGGACTTGCCAAACATTTTATAAAAATATATGCAGCCAAGGTGAAAAAGAAAGTCCCCGAGGTAGATGAACGTTTTTTTAAACTGCTTACCCAGCATAAATGGAATGGAAATATCAGGGAGCTCAAAAATGTGATCGAAAGGGTGATCATACTAATGGACGAGCCGTTATTAACACCGAAGTTACTTCCTCCCGAATTTCAAAACGGAGGCTATGATGACATGGTTACCCTTGACCTGGATAGTGTAGAAAAACATCATATATGGCGAATACTAAAGTATACCCACGGAAATAAAACTGAGGCCGCCAGGATATTAGGAATAGGCCTTGCCACCATCTATCGCAAAATAGAGGAATACCATATCCTTATGAATTGATCATTATGAGAAAACGGGTTAAACAAATGAGAAACTTTCTTTAGTGTGGATTTAAAAATCAGCACCGCTGTATTTCTTAAACGAATGATAAACAAGGATATATAAATAAACTACTGAATATGGAATAACAATTGACCTGTCCGCCCAAATTAAATATTATATATTTTTTTAATCAGGGACACAGCTCAGGGCGGAAGCATAAAGGCGGTCCAGATAAATAACACAATACAAATTACTTTTAAAATGAAGAAGATCTTCTTATCAATTATTTTAGGCATATCATTAACTTATGCCTATTCCCAGGATCAAACTGTATCGGTTGCAAAAATTGCAACACCGGTTAAGGATACCACTACAATCAAAACGAAGGATACCACGGTAGCCAAAAAAGAGCCATTTGCTTTTGGCGATTTTACCTGGCTTAATGGAAATGACCGCAGGCACAGTTCACTGCTCGACTCTAAATATTTTACAGGCCGTGTTTTGCTCGATGTTAACTACACTGCATCAAATAATAATCCCATTGACCACACAGTAGTGGGTTCAACAGCATTGGCCCGTGATCATGAATTTGAAATTTCTACCGCGGCCTTGGGGGGCGATTTTCATTATGATAACGTGAGGGCCAGCATACTCACTCAGTTTGGTACACGTGCCACAGTAGTACCCCGTAATGATTTAAGTGTTACGCGTGGCCAGTATGACCTTTCAACAGCATATCGTTATTTAAGCGAGGCAAATGCAGGTTATCATTTTGATGTATTAAATGGGATAAACGTGGATGCTGGTATATTTATGTCCTACATCGGTTTGTTCTCCTATTACAATGCCGAGAATTGGGCTTATCAGCCGTCTTTCACCTCTGATAATACACCCTGGTTTTTTAATGGTATACGTGTACAAATATTTGTTTCGGATAAACTAAAGATCGAACCATGGCTGATCAATGGCTGGCAATCTTATGGTATGTTCAACAGTCAGCCCGGTATAGGGGGCCAAATATTATGGAGGCCTGTTGAGTGGTTTCAGGCACTAACCAACACCTATTATGGTGCCGATACCCAGGATAAACCCGGAAGAAAGCGGTTCCATTCTGATAACAGTATAGAAGTACGCTATTACAAAAACAAAAATACTTTTATCAACAGCATGGCATTTTCATTAACAGGTGACATTGGTTTTGAAAAAGGCGATGGGGTTAATGGTTTCTATGCCGACCCGGTAAAAGGCCCTGCACAATACTTTGCAAGTGGCATGATCTATAACCGCATGGTGATGGATAAGGGCCATATAGGCTGGACATTCGGTGGTGGGGTAATCAATAATCCCGGCCGTTACCTGGTATTGTATCCAACCGGAGACGCTAACCCTATCCCTGCAATTAATACAGGTGCAGTTGGTTCACATCCTTTTTCAGCAAACCCCGGCGATCAGTTTCATGGCTATGACTTTTCCACCACGCTGGACTGGATGCCAAACGATTATCTGACTTTTCGCTTAGAGGTAGTGCACCGTCATGCCAGCGTTCCATACTTTGCTGGACATGGGGGTGTGACATCGCCGGATGGTTACAATACCACTACTGTCCCATCAGATTTCACACCAGACCTGGTGCCGTCTGAGACACGGTTTATTGGCGCTTTACTAGTTAGGTTCTAATACAAAAATATCATGAAGATCGGCAATAACTTACTTTCATTGTTTAGGTAAGTTAAGTTTGATTGGGGAGCCGGGAATTGCCGCCCGGCTTTTTTGAAAAAGAACAACACAACAAAATGTTGTACAATTAATATAAATAAAATGAAAACGTCAATTAAAATGCTCTTCTCAGTAATAACCATGCTATCAGCTATGGGTTTAAGAGCACAAAACACAAATGTTACCAATGGGATATATTTAACCGAACAGGATTACAAGGCCAACAAGCTCAGTTATGTTTTAAGCAAAAATGACAAAATACAACTGAACGGTTTTTTAGATGGGAAAAATGTAAGCTTAACATACCAGGGCAAAAAAATAAAACTGGCCAAAAGCGAAATTTATGGCTACCGGCTAAATAATCAAAGCTTCAGGTTTTATCACAATGAAACTTACCTTATCATAGACACTGCCGGCTTTATGCTTTACAGTCGTCAGATATTGGCTCAGCAGGGTAAAGGATACAAACCTGTTGAAAGGAGTTTTTATAGTATCAATACCGCGCAGCCGGTTTCAGAATTAACCATTGAAAACTTATCAAATAGTTTTTCCAAAGAGGCAGGCTTTCGTTACAGTCTCAACAGTTATTTTAGCAAAGATGCTGATCTGGTGGAATATGATAAGCAAACCGGTCAATATAAGATCAAATACCTCTACTTTCAGCAAAAACAGGTAATTGCTTCACATCGTATAAAGCAGTAAAATGACAAATGCCTGCGAGGGTCTGCCGGCATAAAAAATAATAAACGAAGGAAGCCTGCAAGTATAAAACTTGCGGGCTCCTTCGTGTTGACGGTTACGCTAATGCTTTTTCCGTTTTGGTTTTTGAAATTTTTTATTGTAATTTTTTTAAATCTTTAAATATTCTCCCTTAACAGCAACCTGTTTTTGTTACATTGATAAAAACTATTGAAAAACCAGATCATTATAGATATATCCTATAACGTATCAATTCTTTATATGAAATCGCCTTTATAAAAGTGGTATATTTGCAATAAATAAAAATATAACATTTAAGAATATGCTAACTATAGGTCAAAAATTTCCTGAATTTTCTAAAAAAGCTGTTGTAAGTATTGAAAAAGGAAAAGAATTCGAAATCATCACTTCTGATTTTTTGGTGAATGATGATAATGTCTGGACAGTAATGTTCTGGTGGCCAAAAGATTTTACTTTTGTATGCCCTACAGAGATTGCTGAGTTCAACAAAAGTTATGGAGAGTTCCGTGACCGCGATGCCCGCCTGATCGGTGCCTCAACTGATACCGAGTTTGTGCATGCCGCATGGAGAAGAAACCATGATGATCTGCGCGACCTGAAATTCCCGATGCTTGCCGATACTTCAAAATCATTGGCTGAAGAACTGGGCATTTTAGAGCCTACCGAAAAAATAGCTTACCGTGCTACTTTTATTATCGATCCAACTGGTACCATCCGCTGGGTGTCTGTTAACGACCTGAATGTAGGCCGTAATGTTAAAGAAGTTTTGCGTGTACTTGATGGTTTACAAACCGATGAGCTTTGCCCATGCAACTGGGTTAAGGGCGAAGATACTTTAACCGTATAATTAATTAAAACTATATGTCCCCGTATCCATTGGGTGCGGGGATTTTTTATTCATTAAGATCCGAAAATGAACGAGTCCACAGAAATAATTAACGAACTATTACAAAGCCTGGGTATCGATACGGCTTATCGTACAAACAGTTTAACCCTGCTTGAAAAAGGGGAGTCGCGCTATCTGCGTGATCTGAAGCTTAATCTCACCAGTACGCTTACCTCCGAACATTTGAGCGCGAAAGAATGTGCATTACTTGGTCTTTCAACAGCCATCAACAATAATAATTCTCCGCTGACACTTTTTTTTACCCGGTATGCCGAAGAGCAGGGCGCTGAGGCCGCCGAAACTGCTGAGGCCGCCGGATGTGCTTCTTTGCTGGCATCAAATAATATATTTTACCGTTTCCGCCATTTTACACAAAAGGAAAAATACGGACAAATACCTGCCCGCATACGGATGCAATTAATGATGAAACCCGTAACCGGAAAAGAGTTTTTTGAATTGATGAGCCTGGCTATTTCAGCAGTTAACGGCTGCGAAATGTGTGTAAACGCCCATGAAAACTCACTTATCAAATTAGGTGCAACCGAGGAGCGTATTTTTGATGCGGTAAGGATCGCATCACTGGTAACCGCTACCGGGAAGGTGATCTATTAATTTAAGGTTATTTGACTAGTCCTGAAATAGTGATACAGGATTAATAATAAATAAAAGTACAATTTTAGATAGCAGCAAGTTTATTCTTGTTGCTATTTTTTGTTTTATAAGTTCTTATTTTCAGTTCCTTTTGCTGGTGCATTTGGAAAGGTGTTTTCATATAGCAGGAGTAATGCGGTCTTTGGTTATTATAGATACAGATACTTTCAGCAACAACTTTTTTCATGGTTGACAAATCCTTGTTAATATCTTCTAA
>JAQBOK010000324.1 GCA_028288085.1 Mucilaginibacter sp. | reverse complement strand
GAACACACAAAAAAAAGCAACCCTCGCAGGTTGCTTTCCTTAGCAATAAATCAGAGCAGATTATCCCAGCTGATTAATGCAGTTCAGATCTTCAAATGCCAGTTTCAGGCGCTGGATCATGGTTTCTTCACCTTTGCGTAGCCAAACGCGTGGGTCGTAGTATTTTTTGTTTGGCGAATCTTCACCATCAGGGCTGCCAATCTGGCTTTGCAGGTAGCCTTCTTTTGATTTGTAATAATCTTTTATGCCTTCCCAATATGCCCATTGCATATCAGTATCGATATTCATTTTAATAGCGCCATAAGAGATCGCTTCGCGAATTTCTTCCTGAGTTGAACCTGATCCGCCATGAAATACAAAGTTGATCGGCTTCTCAGCCGCCAGGCTATATTGATTTTTCACATACTCCTGTGAGTTGTGCAAAATAACCGGTTGTAATTTTACGTTACCAGGTTTGTAAACACCATGCACATTACCAAAAGCAGCTGCAACGGTAAAACGATGGCTAACTTTTGAAAGCTCTTCATATGAATAAGCTACATCCTCAGGCTGAGTATATAAGCGTGAACTATCAACATCGCTGTTATCAACACCATCTTCTTCTCCACCGGTTACACCCAGTTCAATTTCAAGTGTCATACCCATTTTAGCCATACGTGATAAATATTTGGCTGATATCTCGATATTTTCATGAAGAGGTTCTTCTGAAAGATCAAGCATATGCGATGAAAATAACGGTTTACCCGTTTCAGCAAAAAACTTCTCGCCATAATCAAGCAATCCATCTATCCAGGGTAATAATTTTTTAGCGCAATGGTCGGTGTGCATAATTACAGCTACTCCATAATGTTCGGCTAAAAGATGAACATGCCTCGCAGCCGAAACACCACCTAAAATGCAAGCCTGCAGCTTAGAGTTATCCAGCGATTTACCCGCGTAAAACTGGGCGCCGCCATGCGATAATTGAATAATTACCGGGGAGTTAACAGCTTTTGCTGTTTCCATAACAGCATTGATAGTGTTGGTACCTATTACGTTTACCGCAGGCAAGGCAAATTGATGCTTTTTAGCAATTTCAAACAGCTCCTGCACTTGATCGCCGTGCAGAACACCTTTATAATTTTTTAAATCCATTAGTGTTTATTTGGGCTTCGAAGTTATAAAATTTCCTGATTTAAGCCATTAAGTATCTAATAATTACTGACAGGTAAATTTATTTAGCATTTTTTTATTAAAGACACCTTAGATTGTATTTATGATAAAATTAGATATTCAAAAAGCAATATTTTAGGATTTTAATAATACCTTAAGATATTTAAAACATTTTGACTTCCCACAACCTTTAATAGCGTAACAACATGTATAATATTTTTCGTTTCTTTGTATTAAATTGGAAGAGACAGATAACGAAATGACCTGGTTTAAGCGCGAATTAAAGGGGATAATTACCACTACTGAAGAAAAGAAGGAAACCCCGGATGGGATATGGAATAAATGTCCGAATTGTAAAAAACCGCTGCACTATTCTGAGCAAGTTGAGAACCAATACGTTTGCCATTATTGCGGTTACCATATCCGTGTAGGGTCAAAAGAATATTTTTCTATTCTTTTTGACAACAATGAGTTTGTAGAATTGTACCCCGACCTACGTTCAGGTGATCCGTTACATTTTGAAGACACTAAAAAATATGTGGACCGGCTTGCTGAAACTATTAACAAAACCGGCTTGAACGATGCTATACGTGCAGGGGTAGGTAAAATTGACGGACAAGACCTGGTAATTGCCTGTATGGATTTTAATTTTATCGGTGGCTCTATGGGATCAGTTGTTGGTGAAAAAATTGCCCGCTCCATTGATTATTGTATAGCACATAAAATGCCGTTTTTGATGATCTCCAAATCAGGTGGCGCGCGTATGATGGAAGCAGCATTTTCTTTAATGCAAATGGCTAAAACATCAGCAAAACTGGCTTTATTGGCCCAAGCAAAAATACCTTATATATCATTACTCACCGACCCTACAACGGGCGGTGTAACCGCTTCATACGCGATGCTGGGCGACATTAATATTGCTGAGCCCGGTTCATTAATAGGTTTTGCAGGGCCTCGTGTTATAAAAGAAACCATAAAGAAAGATTTGCCAAAAGGCTTTCAGACTGCTGAATTTGTTCAGGAGCATGGTTTCCTTGATTTTATAATTGACCGCCGGGAAATGAAGGAGAAATTGGCAACGTTTTTAAAAATGATGGCAAATTAGCCTCGACAAGAGAATAGATTTCTATATGACTAGTCCTGAAATAGTGATACAGGATTAATAATAAATAAAAGTACAATTTTAGATAGCAGCAAGTTTATTCTTGTTGCTATTTTTTGTTTTATAAGTTCTTATTTTCAGTTCCCTTTGCTGGTGCATTTGGAAAGGTGTTTTCATATAGCAGGAGTAATGCGGTCTTTGGTTATTATAGATACAGATACTTTCAGCAACAACTTTTTTCATGGTTGACAAATCCTTGTTAATATCTTCTAA
>JAQBOK010000320.1 GCA_028288085.1 Mucilaginibacter sp. | reverse complement strand
AGCGATAGGATATACCGTGTAGTAACCAACTTTACATTTGAGGGTCAGCCGGCTTACAATGGCGGTGTCAGCGGGCCGATACCGGGTGTGGTTAAGTCGCAAGTTACCGGGGTGGAGGAGTCAGAGCCGCTGTTTATAATGTTTAGTACGGATGTAATTATACCGTCTAAAGCTGACGCTAAATTTAAGTCGCAAGATGATATTATTGTCACGGGTAAGGGGTATTTCAACCTGTTTCAATATAAATGGCTGGCAGGCTCGGAAAAAACGGCATTGGATGAACCCAATAAAGTAGTGCTTACTTCCGCTCAGGCTCAAAAATATTTCCCCGGATTATCGTATGATCTGATGTTAGGTAAGACGGTGATATATGATACCATTAGAACAACAGTTACGGGTATTGTTCAAACCATAAAAGAAAATACAGATTTCAGGTTTACTGATTTTATATCTTTAGGCACAACCAACACAAATAAAGATCTCAGGGCAAGGCTCAGTTTGAACAATTGGGGCGGCACCAGTCGCGAGCGGCAATTGTTTGTGCGATTATCCCCGCAAACTGCACCCGCCGATATTGAACGGCAGATAAATAATATACTGAAACAGCACGACAAGCCAAGAACTGACGCAAAAGGCAATACGCACACATTTCACCTGCAACCGCTGGAGGAGATCCATTTCGATGCGAGGTATGGTACGTTTAACGGTCGCGTGGCCGACAAAACAACCTTGTTTGAATTGTTTGCTATTGCGATGTTCATCCTGTTATTGGGTTGTATCAACTTTATCAACCTGACTACTGCGCAAGGTGCACAAAGGAGCAAGGAGATAGGCATCCGCAAAACCATGGGCAGCAGCCGAAAACAACTGATCGCCCAGTTTTTGAGCGAGACATTTTTGATCACGCTAATTGCAGTTATTATTTCGGTAACAACGGCTCCGGTCGTACTCAAACTATTCAGCGGTTTGGTGCCCGATGGGGTCACTGCTGATGTTTTCGCTCAACCGTCAATATTGTTGTTTTTAGCCGGGCTTATCGTAGTAGTGAGCCTTCTTTCAGGATTTTACCCAGCTTTGATATTATCGGGTTATAATCCAGTAGCAGTGCTTAAGGGCCAGTCGCAAAGCAGCGATATTAAGACCCGTAGTTCAGTGCTGCGTAAATCATTGATCGTTACGCAGTTTGTAATTGCGCAGTTCTTTATTATGGCTACTGTGCTGGTGAGTAAACAGATCTATTATGCTGTTCATAAGGATCTGGGTGTGAAAAAAGATGCCATTGTAATTGTAAATACAAACTGGAAGACCCGCACTGCCGGCCGTAACCGGATATTTATCAATAAGCTGAAAGCTATACCGCAAATAGATATAGTAAGCGCCGCGCGTGATGCGCCGACATCAAACGATGGCCACTCCACACAGGCCACTTACCGGGATGGGAAAAAGGAAGTTAAAATGGAGCTAGGCCTGAAGTTTGGCGATGAGAATTATATAAAAGTATATCATATCAGATTATTGGCAGGCCGGAATTTGCAGCCAGGGGATAGTACAAAGGCATTCCTGATCAATAACACTTACGCCAAAATGATTGGCTTTAATGATCCGCAGGACGCTGTAGGTAAACAGATAGACGATTTTAATGGGGATACACCGATGAAGATAATCGGTGTGGTATCAGACTTTTACCAGGAATCGCTGCATGCGCCAATAGCACCTATCGCTATCATTACCAGTACAAATATCAATTTTAATAGTACTTTCCATATTGCACTGAGTTCGCAGACACCAAAGGGTGATGAATGGAACCAGGCTATTGCTTCAATCAAAAAAGCATATAAAGAGGTATATCCAGACGACGATTTTGATTATCACTTTTTTGATGAAACCATAGCCAGACTGTATGACCAGGAGCAACGTACCTCTACTTTACTAAGTTGGGCAATGGGCTTATCGATATTTATTAGTTGTATGGGCCTGTTGGGATTGGCCATGTACACAACTGGATTAAGAAGAAAGGAAATTGGGGTGCGCAAGGTGCTTGGTGCAACGGTAACTCAGATCGTCACACTGCTATCAACGGAATTGGTGATGCTGGTTATTTTGGCCTCTATCATAGTAACCCCAATAGCCTGGTGGACCATGAACAAGTGGATGCAAAACTTTGCTGAGAGAACTACTATAAGTTGGTGGATATTTGTACTGAGCGGCGCGGGTATGTTGCTGGCAGCATTATTTACTTTGAGCTTTCAAACGGTAAAAGCAGCGATAGCCAATCCGGTTAAAAGTTTAAGGAGTGAATAGCCACGCCATTTGCATTAGATAGATAGGTTGATTGCGTAATTGGTATTTAGAATTTTAAACATCATGGTAAAAAACTATTTCAAAACCGCCTTCCGCGGTTTCAAAAGCCACAAATTGTTTACGCTGATCAATATTGTAGGCTTGTCAATAGGTATCAGCGCGGCGCTTGTGATCTACCTTATTGTGAGGTATGATTTTGCGTTCGATAAATTCCACAAGGATGGCGACCGCATCTATCGTGTAGTTTCAATTTATTCTTTCCAGGGCGAACCTGGTTACAATGGCGGGGTTTGCGGCCCATTACCCGATGCTGTAAAAAACGAGATAACCGGTTTGGAGAGCTCGGCGCCATTTTTTACACTCGATCAATTTAGCGCGATTATTCCTAATGGCACAAAAGCACCAGCTAAGTTTAAAAACGAAAAAAATACTGTATTGGCCGATGAACGCTATTTTAATATTTTTCAATACCAATGGCTTGCCGGTTCGGCTAAAACCTCTTTAAAAGAACCTTATCAGGTTGTGCTCACTTCAGATCAGGCTAAGGTTTACTTTCCATCCCTCACCTATGATCAGATGCTGGGGCGTCAGATCATTTTTGAAGATACTTTAAAAACAACAGTGACCGGTATCGTACAGCAATTTACGGGGAACACAGATCTTTCTTTTAAAGACTTTATTTCTTTTATTACAATCAATAGTGCCAAATCTTTAAAGGACCAGGTACAACCTACCGAATGGGGCAGTACAAACTCAGCTTCTAATCTTTTTGTAAAACTATCGTCAAAAGTCAAAGTTTCAAATATTGAGGGGCAGTTAAACGCTTTACTTAAAAAATACAACCCACCAAAACCTGAAAATAAGGGCGACAAATCAAGCTTTAGTTTGCAACCACTGAGCGACGTGCACTTCAATGAAAAATATGGGGCTTTTGATAACGGGAATGTCGCCAACAAAAACACACTGTATGGTCTGTTGGTGATAGCAGCGTTCCTTTTGGCGTTAGGCTGCATCAATTTTATTAATTTAACAACGGCACAGGCATCGCAGCGTGCAAAAGAGATAGGTATACGCAAAACAATGGGCAGTACCCGTCCGCAGTTGATAGGCCAGTTTTTGAGCGAAACATTCTTAATAACCCTTTTGGCGGTTATTATTTCAATCGTGTTAACACCTGTTGTTTTAAAGCTTTTCTCTGATTTTATAGCGAAAGACATTAAAATGAATCTCTTAGAACAACCGGGTCTTATTGTTTTTATTATGCTTCTTGTTATTGTAGTAAGTGTTGTTTCAGGCATTTATCCCGCACTGGTGCTATCAAACTACAAGCCGGTAACGGTGCTTAAAAACCAGGCATACAACGGTACCAATAAAACCCGTAATGCATGGCTGCGTAAATCATTAACCGTTACCCAGTTTATTATAGCACAGTTTTTTATCATGGCTACGCTGCTGGTAAGCAAACAGATTTTCTACGCATTGCACAAGGATCTCGGTTTTAAAAAGGATGCCATCGTATATATTTCTACTCCATATAAAAACAACACTACGAGCAAAAAGCTGGTGTTTGCTAATCAAATAAAGGCGATCTCTCAGGTTGAGAAAGTAAGTGTCGGCGGTGCGCCTCCTGCATCGGGTCAAACCAATTCCACCGAGGTTGTTTACAAGGATGGGAAAAAAGAGATCAAAACAGATCTGCAACTTAAGAATGCTGATGAAAACTATATCAATGTTTATCAGATCAAACTGATTGCCGGCCGCGATCTGAGGATGGGCGATACCACTGGGCAAATGGTGATCAACGCCACTTATGCAAAACTGCTGGGGTTTACAGACCCTGCTAAAGCCGTAGGTAAATTTATTGAATGGAATAAGGTGAATAAGGAGATAATTGGCGTTGTAGCCGATTTTTACGAACGCTCACTTCACGAACCGATTAAACCCCTTGCTATCATTTATCACGATAATAAATATAACAATGGTACCATACACATCGCTTTAAAACCGCAAACACCGGGCGGAAACGAATGGAAACAAGCGATAGCCAGCATGGAGAAATCCTGGAAAGCGATGTATCCTGATGATGATTTTCAATATAGTTTTTATGATGAGAGCATTGCCAAGTTTTACCAGAGTGAGCAGCATACATCAAAGTTGCTTACATGGGCAACCGGGCTTTCTATCTTCATAAGCTGCCTGGGCTTACTTGGCCTTGCAATTTTCACTACCGGGCGGCGCACCAAAGAAATAGGCGTTCGAAAGGTGCTGGGCGCTACAGTTACACAAATTGTTACCTTGCTTTCAACCGAATTGGTAGTGCTGGTAGCCATTTCCTTTGTTGTGGTAACTCCTATTTCCTGGTGGGTAATGAACCAATGGATGCAAAACTTTGCTGATAAAACCACAATAAGCTGGTGGATATTTGCTTTAAGCGGCGCGGGTATGTTGCTAACAGCGTTGCTTACACTCAGTTTTCAAACCATCAAAGCAGCAATTACTAATCCGGTTAAGAGTTTGAGGAGCGAGTAATTTAGGTTAATAATGGCAGTTTGCCAATGAACGATTAATACTAATGAACTAACTTATGATAGAGAATTATTTAAAAATCGCATTCAGAAATTTATGGAGGAATAAAGCTTCTTCATTTATTAATATTTCTGGTCTAACAATTGGATTATGTAGCTGCTTGCTGATTGGCTTATATATTCAGCATGAGTTGAACTACGATGATTTTCAAAAGAAAGGAGATCGTATAGCCCGTGTAATAATGGCATATAAGTTTGATGGTGGGAGTGATATGAAAAAGGGCAACTTTACCAGCGCCAGAGTTGCACCCGTTTTCAAACAAACATTTCCCGAGATTGAATCAGCTGTAAGGATGACAAAATCTACGCGGGTGGTGCACTACCAGAATAAGCTGATTGATGAAAAAGCTTTTATGTATGCTGATCCTTCTTTTTTCGATACTTTTTCTTTCAAATTACTACAGGGAGACCCACACAATGTACTTAATGCCCCAAAACAGGTAGTGGTGACGGAAAGTACTGGAAAAAGATATTTTTCAAATGAAAACCCTATAGGAAAGATTTTAAAAGTAGGGTCAGATACCACACTTTACCAGGTGACAGGTGTGATACAGGATTGCCCTTCAAATTCACAGATCAAGTATGATTTTTTGGCATCCTGGTCGTCATTAGGACTTGCGGATGAGGAGAAAACCTACTGGGATGCAAATTATACTACTTACTTGTTAGTGAAGAACAAAGAATCTATTGCGACGCTGCGGGCTAAGATCACACCATTTATGCGGAAAGAGATGACAGGCCAGGGCGCTACCGTTGATTTTGATCTGGAACCATTTAACAAGATCCATCTATACTCTCCTTATGATGGATTTGAACCTAATAATAGTATTACCTATATCTATATTTTAGAAGCTGTGGCGTTGTTAATGCTGATCATCGCTTGTTTTACTTACGTTAACCTCAACACGGCACGTTCAATGGAAAGAGCCCGGGAAGTTGGTGTGAGAAAAGTTATTGGGGCAGATAATAAACAACTTTTCTGGCAGTTTATTGGCGAATCAGTTTTGTTGTGTACTATTTCCACCATTTTGAGTGTCCTGGTTGCCATCATCCTACTGCCTGTGTTTAACCAGCTCACAGAAAAACAATTAAGCATCGAAGCATTTTTTTCGTGGCAGTTTGTTGGAGCTGCATTGGCATTAATAGTTTTAGTTAGTTTGCTTGCTGGAACCTATCCCGCTTTGGTCCTTTCCAACTTTCAGCCGGTTAAAGTATTGAAAGGGTCCTTCAAAAATACTAATTCGGGTCAGTGGGTACGTAAATCATTAATTGTATTTCAATTCTCCATCTCTGTAGTATTGATTATATGCACATTCATCATGCAAAAGCAGCTCAATTATATTCAAAATAAGAGGTTGGGCTATAATCGCGACCAAGTGGTGGTTTTGCCGATGGATAATAAAATGGTGACCAAAATGAATTTGATCAAACAGGAATTTAAATCAAACGATCATGTTCTAAGTGTTTCAGGATGTGTGAGCACCCCGGTAGATATTTTGGGCGGATACAACATGCGTTCGTCGGTAATGCCCGAAAGTCAGCAATTAGCTGTTACTGCCAATCCTATTGATAATGATTTTGTTAAAACGGTGGGTTTGCAAATTATTGCCGGAGCAGATTTGTCACAACAGGATATGAAAGACGTGGCTTATGCAGACGATAAACAAAATACTTATCATTTTATCCTGAACGAGTCTGCTGCGAAAGAACTGGGATGGACGCCGGAAGGTGCTATAGGTAAAAGAATGTTCCTGAGTGGTAGTCGGCCTGGCTATGTAAAAGCAGTTGTAAAAGACTTTAACTTTGAGTCCCTGCATCATGTAATCAGGCCGTTGGTATTGTTCCCCCAAACATATGAGAGAACGTTGTTGCTAAAACTAAGTGGGAACGATATTAGGCAAACTATATCCTTTCTTGAATTAAAATGGAAAGAACTGGTACCCGACAGACCTTTTGAGTACCATTTTTTGGATGATGATTTTAACAAGCTGTATAGCTCTGAAATGCGTTTGGGTAATGTGCTAACCATTTTTGCTTCTATAGCAATTGCATTGGCATGTTTGGGATTACTGGGATTATCATCCTACACAGCCAAACAACGTATTAAAGAAATAGGGATACGCAAGGTACTGGGAGCAAGTGTAAGCGGTATTGCCGCCTTGTTATCTGCCAATTTTGTAAAGCTTGTTTTGATATCCATTATTATTTCAACACCAATAGCATGGTGGATGATGAATAAATGGCTGCAAAGTTTTGCTTACAAAACTGATATGAGCTGGTGGATATTTGTATTTGCCGGTGGCAGTGCCATATTTATTGCGTTGGCAACCATCAGTTTTCAATCTATTAAAGCTGCATTATCAAACCCGGTTAAAAGTTTGAGAAGTGAGTAAAAATAGTGTGCAGTTGGGAGTGAGAAATTTAAAGGTGTTTAATGGGGTTAATCTCCTATATAATATTAAAAATTAAAATTTATCCATTATGCTGAAAATCAATCTAAAACTTGCGCTAAGGAATATTTTCCGTAATAAGCTTTACACATCCATTAATATTATTGGTTTAGGTGTGGCCAGCGCATTTTGTATTCTGGTTTACCTGTACGTAAAAAATGAAAAGTCATTTGACAGTTTTCATTCCGAACAAGATAGGATGTTTAGGGTAGAGCAAACTGACGTGTTCAGTTCATTTAGACGCGAAAAGCCTCAAAAAAGCTTCTTTTCCTTTTTGATGAAGAACGAGGAACAGAAAAATATGATAGAAACACCGATGGTTTTTGCCGGAGATTTGAAAACGAATTTCCCAGAGGTTGAAAACGCGGTGCGTATTAAAACGATATACAATCCGATAGTAAGAATTGGAAATCAAAGCTTTAAGGAAAAAAGTGAAAGCTCTGCTTATGCCGATGCGGATTTTTTTAAAGTGTTTAATTTCCCATTGATCTATGGTAGTGCGGCCACTGTGCTTTCTGGCCATAGCGAGGTAGTGATCAGCGAGCGGCTGGCAAAAAAATATTTTGGTAGCGAGAATCCGGTAGGTAAAGTTTTAAATATCACCAGCGATAAATTATTGCTCACCATTAGCGGTGTAGCAAAGGACTTTCCGGCTAATTCAAGTTTTAAGTTTGATATTATTGTACCCCGCAAGGCAGATCCTGAATATGCGGAGGAAATGAAACAAGGCACCAATGGCTTTAGCGATCTTTTAATTATAAAACTCCAAAAAGGAACCAACGAATTTAATTTTCAAAAAAAGCTGGATATTTTCTCGAAAGGATATTTTAAATCACTTACCGAATCAATGGCAAAGGATAATCCCAAAGATAAACCGCAAAGCTTTCACGTTTATTTGAGGCCATTTGCAGAAGCCCATTATAACCAAAGTGAGGGTTGGAACCATTATACTGATCTGAAAAATATTTACCAACTGGTATGCCTGGCTTTCATTATTTTATTGATCGCTTCGCTTAATTATATTTTACTGACTTTAACAAGTGCAGCCTCACGCTCGCAGGATGTTGGTGTGCGCAAAACCATAGGTGCGGGCCGGATGCAAATTATTCTGCAGTATTATACCGAAACCCAGCTACTGGCATTTATAGCGGTAATTGCCGGGTTCTTGCTGGCAGTAACCTGTCTGCCTTTTTTTAGCAGCTTAACGGGTGCTGATATTCAATTGGCGCAGTTCTCTTTTAGTGAAATTGCCTTATCCCTGTTTGTGCTGGCAATGCTTTTGGGAATAATAGCAGGTATTTACCCGGCATTAGCCATGTCGGGCTTAAAACCATTGAACATTATGCGCAGTTTTTCAGCCTTCCGGTTAAACCCGGTGTTGTCAAAATGCTTAGTGGTTGTTCAATTTGCCATCTGTGTAATATTGATCATTTCTTCAATGGTTGTTAATAAGCAGATGCACTACATTAGTCAAACCAGCATGGGGTTTGATAAGGACCAATTGGTGCTGATACAAAATCCTTATAGTTATGATGATAAGCAAAGCACAAAATCACTCAAAGAAAGACTTTATAGTTTTGTGGCAAGCGCACCATATCTTGATGGTATGACCACTGCATCTTTTGATTTTGGTGGATATAATGAGAACGGACACCTGATTAATGGAACAAGGGTGCCTTTGCAAGAGCTTAACGTTGATTATGATTATTTCTCTTTTAATAAAATCCCAATCCTGAAGGGGAGAACTTTTTCTCGTGTTATTGCAAGCGATACCGCAAAGCTTATTATTACAAAAGAACAAACCATTGCCAAAAACTCAGAGGCCAGGCACAATGTAGTGATCAATGAAACTTTGTATAATATGCTGGGGAAACCGGAGGTTGGTGCATTCAATCGCGAAATTGGGGGAGTAATAATAGGTGTGTGCAAAGATTATCACACCGACGACCTTACCAAAAAAATAATGCCGGCTTATCATAAGATCAATCCTAATTATACCGGGTATTATTGGATCAGGATAAAAGCCGGGCAAAACATCCCAACGGCGATGGAAAACATAAAGACCAACTGGAACAGGTTGACTGGTAATCAGCCTTTTAGTTATACTTTTATGGATGAAGACGTTGCCAAAAGGTATGATGCCTATTTGCGTTGGATGGCTACTATAACTACATCGTGCTTTTTAGCCATTTTAATTGCGTGCCTGGGCCTGTTTGGTTTATCCGGACTTACTACTATTAACCGCACCAAGGAGATTGGTATACGCAAGGTATTGGGCGCCTCGGTGTCAAATCTATTTATGTTGCTTAATCGCGGTACGTTAATACTTGCCTTAGGGTCATTCATTATTGCGGCACCCATAGCATTTTACCTGGTACACCAATGGCTGGATAATTTTGCTTACCGGGTTGAACCCGATTGGGCATTGTTTCTGGCGGCGGGCTTAATCGCTATGGCAACAGCCGCTATCGCGGTGAGTTATCATACCATTAAAGCAGCTGTAGCCAACCCTGTGAATAGCTTAAGGAGTGAGTGAAGCGGTGAGCGGTGAGGGGTGAATTGTGAGTGATGAATTGGCGAGTGGTGGGGTTGTGTTTTATTGAATTTAGATTTTACTAATGATAAAAAATTATATCAAAATTGCCTGGCGCAATCTGATCCGTCAGAGATTATTTAGCCTGATCAATATTTCTGGATTGGCTATTGGCCTGGCCGTTTGTATGCTAATTATGCTGTATGTGGCGCACGAACATAGTTATGATCGTTTTCATAAAAATGCTAACCGCATTTTTGCTTTAAATGACCGCCTGAAAATGGGCGGGCAGGAAATTAATATGGAATACACAAGTTTCGTTAGCGGTCCGCTGATCAAACAAGGCGAACCCCATGTTGCTGATTATGTGCGTACAAGAAAGGTTTTTAGGCCGGTTATTGTTGAAAATGCGGCCATAAAGAATGCCCGGTTTTCTGAAGAGAAAATGTTTTATGCCGATGCTAATTTCTTCAATGTATTTTCCTTTAAATTATTATCCGGTAGCCGTTCAACGGTACTTAACAGACCTTTTTCTGTTGTTATCTCGCAAGATATAGCCAAAAAGTATTTTGGTACACAAGATGCTGTGGGCAAAATGCTGAAAATTAAAACCGATAGTACCTATTCATACCTGGTTACCGGCGTTGTAGAAAATATGCCCTCAAATTCCAGTATCGATTTTAATTTCCTGGCATCAAACTCCAGCTTAAACTCAATGCCAGAGGCGAAACCCTTTTTAGCTTCACAAATTATACAAGGTGGTGCATTCAGAACCTATTTGATCTTAAAGCAGGCGAAGGATTCCGCACAGGTGCAGCGAACAATTCAATCATTGATGAAAGGTAAAGGGGAGGATAAGGAAAGCTTACAACTAATTGCACTAACCGATATACATCTGAATTCCAATTTTGGCGATACATCGAATACCAAATACCTAAAGATATTCCCTTTTGTTGCCGGCCTGATCTTGCTTTTGGCTTTAGTAAATTATATGAGTCTTTCAACCGCACGGTTTACCTTAAGAGCCAAAGAAGTAGGGGTTAGAAAAGTGAGCGGAGCGAGCCGTAAGTCATTAGCTATGCAGTTTTATGTAGAATCGGCCCTGTTTATCTGTCTTTCTTTTGTATTGGGTTATATATTATGCTATTCCCTTAAATCATCGTTCCTGGATATTCTTCAACTAAAAATTGATACCTCATTTTTATACAATGGTACGGTAATGCTTTCTTTATCAGGTTTATTTATATTAACCTTATTAGTTGCAGGCAGTTATCCTTCGATAGTTTTATCTGCTTTTAAGCCTGTAATTACGCTCAAAGGAAAAATGAGCAAACAGGCTGGCGGCGTAATTGTGCGTAAGGTTTTTACCACCCTGCAATTTACCATATCGGTAGGGTTAATCATTTGCGGGATAATTATTGATAGGCAATTATATTACTTCAGGCATACGGATACGGGTGTTAATCGCGAAAACGTGCTGATGGTTCCCATTTCTAATAGCTTTGGTAAGCAGTATCAAAGTTTTAAAAGTGATGTTATGTCATTGGCCGGGGTGAGCCAGGTTGCTACATCGCATTATCCCATGTATAAGGGTTATGATATGTTTTTTATGACAAACAAAGGTGAAAGTATTGGCATACCTGTATTGTCAGTAGATCAATCATTTATTTCAACATTGAACATTAAGTGGAAAATACCACCTGTATCATTAGATATTATTACTGTTTCAAAAAAGGTAGTGATCAATGAAGCCGCCATCAGCAAATTAAAATTACCGGCAAACCCAATTGGCAGATTTGTTGATTTTGGAGGGAAGCAAAAATATGAGATCCAGGGTGTAGTAAAGGATTTCAATTTTAGCTCACTTGAAAGTGCCGTTGCACCTTTATGTATGTTTGTGGCACCCAATACAACTGCCGACTGGGGAACAGACGGGGGATGCCTTTTTGCTAAGATAAAACCTCATGCCAACTTGCCCTCATTGATTGAATCTATCCATGATACTTATAAGAAATACAATACCGAAACGCCATTCAGCTATACATTTATGGACGATGCTTTTAATGAGCAGTACAAAGCAGAAGACAGGCTGGCATCTATATTCAGCCTATTTACAGGCATCACCATTTTGCTGGCCGGTATGGGTTTGTTTGGCCTGGCGGCTTTTACTATTGAGCAACGGACAAAGGAAATAGGGGTACGAAAGATATTGGGCGCCAGTTTGTCGGCAATAGCTACCTTATTATCAAAAGATTTTTTGAAGCTGGTGCTGCTGGCTATTTTAATAGGCTCGCCAATAGCCTGGTGGGCCATGAACAACTGGTTGCAAAACTTTGCTTACCGCATTCATGTCCAATGGTGGATGTTTGCTTCGGCAGGTTTATTGGCCATTATTATAGCAGTTATAACGGTTAGCTATCACGCATTAAAAGCAGCCATAGCTAATCCGGTAAATAGTTTGAGGAGCGAATGAATTGGTGAGGGGGAAGTGGTGAATGGTGAGGGGTCAGTAGTGAATGGTGAATAGTGAGTTGCGGGCGGCGCATGGTCAGGTTTGACCACTCACAATTCACCACTTCCCCCTCACCAAGTGTATCGTTTCCGAACACTGGGTGTTACAAATACGAACATATTCGTAAATCATATTTCATATTAAGACATTGATTATCAGTATGTTGATTTTTTGGTATGTTGTTTAATATCATTTACTAAATTATAATCCCATGCTAAAGAGTTACTTTAAAATTGCGTGGCGCAATATTGTCCGTCATAAAGGTTATGCGGTAATAAATATTTCGGGTTTAACAGTAGGGATAGCGGCCTGCCTGCTCATATTTGTTGTAATACAGTATGAGTTGAGTTTTGAAACCTTCAGGCCCAATTATAAAAACATATACCACGTGGTAACCCGGGAAAACAGGGAGGATGGTTTTTCTTATAATCCTGGTATACCCGTTCCATCAACTGAAGCTTTGCGTCTGGATTTTCCACAGACAAAAGTAGCCGCTATTAACATGAATTATGGGTGCCAGGTTACCATTCCTGGAAATGTTTCCGCAAGCGGCACCGGCGACAAGAAATTTACGGAGGATATGGGTGTGATATTTATGGAACCTCAGTTCTTTGATATTTTTCATGCTGACTGGCTGGCCGGTGATCCAAAGGTGTTGTCACAACCCAATATGGTGGTGATAGATAAAAGTAGCGCTGCAAAATATTTTGGGGATTGGCGAAATGCAATGGGCAAGTTGCTCAAGATGGATAATTTGCTGAATTTAAAAGTAGCAGGTATCATAGAAGATGCAAAGCCAAACACCGACTTCCCCTTAAAGGTGCTGGTATCATTTATTACCTGGAAACAGCATCCCAAAGACTATAACTATAGCCCATATTGGGGGTCTGTAAGTAGCAATCACCAGGTTTTTATGCTTTTGCCGCCAAATGAATCAGCGGATAAAATCAACAGGCAGCTTAAAACATTCCATCAAAAGCACTCTGGCGATAAAGGCAAGATCACTAAAATACAATTCTTGCAACCCCTTGCTGATATGCATTTTGATACCCGCTTTGGAAATACGCTTGGAGATCATATGACTACGAAGGCAACATTGCGCACCTTGTCGTTTATAGCAGTACTAATCATTTTGATGGCTTCCATCAATTTTATTAACCTGTCTACCGCGCAATCTGTAGGCCGGTCTAAAGAAGTAGGCATCCGCAAAGTATTGGGGAGCAGCCGCGGCCAATTAATAGGGCAGGTGATAGGCGAAACCGCCATTATTGTTGTTATTGCTGTGCTATTATCCATACTGATTGCCAAATTACTATTGCCCCAACTGAAAAACATTGCCAGTGTGCCTGATTCTATCAGTTTGCTCAATACAGGCAGCCTGTTATTTTTAGTTTCGGTTACTGTATCGGTGATATTACTTTCAGGGCTGTATCCGGCACTCGTAGTATCAGGCTTTAAACCGGTTTTGGCTTTAAAAAACAAAATTACGGCAGCCTCTATTGGTGGTATACCATTACGCAGAGCGCTTGTTATAGCACAATTTGCTATTTCACAATTACTTATTATTGGTACCATTATCGCCATAAAGCAAATGAACTTTGTTAGTGAGGCTGATCTTGGTTTTAACAAAAATGCGTTGTTGATTATCCCGGGCTATACAGATAGCGTTAGTTTGCAAAAGATCCGGTCATTTAAAGAACGTCTTCTGCAAAATTCCAATGTGAACGCTGTCAGCTTTGTTTCTGATGCGCCATCCTCCGAAAATAACTGGGGTACTAATTTTTACTTTAACAATTCAATTAAAGAAAATGGTATTACCACTTTTCTAAAATATGGCGATGCTGACTATTTTAAAACTTTCGGTTTGCATTTTATAGCAGGCAGAGGATACGACCAGAGCGATACTGCCCGGCAGGTTGTAGTAAATGAAACCTTCCTGAAAAAATTGGGCATAACCCGTCCAGACGAGGCGATTGGCAAAACGGTACGTTTGGGGAATAGTCAATCTCCGTGGCTGCCTATAGTTGGCGTGGTAAAAGATTTTAAGACTAACTCACTTAGAGAGGCAGTTAAGCCAATTATTATATCGCCGCGAAAAACAGTTGAATCTGAAGTAGCTATAAAAGTTGAAACCAAAAATCTTTCAAATACAATTGCTACCCTGCAAAAACTATGGGAAAGCACTTACCCCGAATATATCTATAACGGATATTTTTTAGACGATAATATTGCCAAATTTTATAAACAAGAGAATCAGATGGCCCTGATCTATAAAATATTTGCCGGGATCGCCATTTTTATTTCGTGCCTGGGTTTATATGGACTGGTTTCATTTATGGTGGTACAAAGAACCAAGGAAGTGGGCGTGCGTAAAGTGCTTGGGGCATCAATAGGCAGCATTGTTTACCTGTTCTCAAAAGAGTTTATCATACTTATTTGTGTATCGTTTGTAATTGCGGCGCCTGTTGCCTGGTATATGATGACAGGTTACCTGCAAAACTTTGTTTATCGCATTCCGATTAGTGTTGACGTGTTTTTATTAGCTGTTGTATCATCTATACTACTGGCATGGTTCACTGTTGGTTACAAAGCGATAAGGGCGGCGCTGGCAAACCCGGTTAAGAGTTTAAGAAGCGAATAACTATTGGTTGGCTGTTTGTAATGAAAATGAAGAGTTTGATCTCACTTACATTTATAATTTAGGTTTTAGAGCTTAAGAATCATGATAAAAAATTATTTCAAAACCACTTTACGAAGCCTGTTAAAGAACAGGTCGTACAGTTTTTTAAATATCACCGGACTGGCAATAGGTATTACCTGCGCTTCCCTGATATTTTTATGGATACAGGATGAACTTACCTTTAATCATAATTTTGAAAAGCGGGATCACATCTACCGGATCTATGAAAATCAAACCTATGAGGGCAAGATTTCCACCTTTCATGCTACGCCCGGCCCTATGGCCAAAGCGATGAAGGCAGATATCCCCGGTATTAAAAATGCTGCCCGCATGGGCGGCACCGGCCCCCAGCTATTTTCGCTCGGAGATAAAGCCATAAATGAGCAGGGCGATTATGCTGACAAAGAGATACTTTCTATCCTGGATTTACCTTTCATTCATGGCAGCGCCACTAATGCTTTACAACAATTACACGCAGTAGTGATCAATGAAACCATGGCTAAAAAGTTTTTTGGCGATGCTGATCCAACGGGCAAAACTTTAAGAATGAATAATGAACAGGATTTTACAGTTACCGGGGTATTTAAGGACCTGCCAAAAAATTCCACGTTTCAATTTCAATGGCTGGCGCCTATGGAAAATATCGATCATAGGCAACCCTGGATGAATATTTGGGGAGCTAACTGGGCCCACACTTTTGTAGAATTGGAGCCATCTGCAGATATCGCTTCTGTAAACAGCAAGTTGAGCAACTACATCAATACTAAAGCAGATCATAATACTACGGTTTGTTTTCTTTTCGCGATGAACGATTGGAACCTGCACGACAATTTTGTGGATGGTAAAATGAGCGGTGGTAAAATTCAATATGTAAAGCTTTTTTCATTTATAGCCTGGATCATTTTACTGATCGCTTGTATCAATTTCATGAATTTGTCTACCGCCCGATCGGAGCAACGCGCTAAGGAGGTTGGCGTACGGAAGGTAATGGGGGCGGGCAAAGGTAAGCTGATAGGACAGTTTATAGGCGAGGCGGTTATCATGTCTTTCATCGCGGTAATATTAGCGGTGGGGCTGGTTTATTTGGCTTTGCCATCATTCAACAATCTGGTTCAAAAAGAATTGGCAGTAAATATTTTTGAACCTTCTCACTTGATCTATTTGATATTGATAGGGGCGGTTACCGGCTTATTGGCAGGCAGTTACCCGGCTTTTTATCTTTCCTCATTCAACCCTATCGCGGTTTTAAAAAATATCAGGATCAAATCAAGTGCAGGTTCGGGCTTTATAAGGCAGAGTTTGGTGGTGATACAGTTCTCAATTTCTATTATCCTTATCATTGGTACAGTGATCATCTATCAGCAAATACAGCACGTTAAGAACAGGGAATTGGGTTACAATAAAAATAACCTCATTTATATAAATACACAGGGCAAAATGGTTGACCATTTCTCCAGTATTTACAATGACCTTAAAAAAACCGATATGGTTGAGAATGCTGCGCTGAGTGATGATCCGGTACTGGAGGTAGGCAGCAATACAGATAATTACTCATGGGCCGGGAAAGATCCTTCTAAAAATCCTTTAATAAGCTGGGAAAATGTTAGCCCCGAATTTGTACCCACTATGGGTATGAAACTGGTAGCAGGCAGGAATTTTTATGCCGACTCCAAGTTAGATAGCAACAATGTGATCATTAACGAGGCTTTTGCTAAACAGATGGGCAAAGAAGGCAGGGTTGGCGGTATTATTCGCGATGGTGGTAAAAAAGCATACCAGGTTACGGGTATTGTTAAGGACTTTTTATATAATGATATGTATGTATCAAGTGCCCCGGCTTTAATGTACTGTCACCCCACAGGAACCAGGACTTTAAGCGTAAGGTTCAAATCCGGCGCTAATTTCCAGGATGCTTTAACTAAGGTTGGAGATATTATAAAAGCGAATAATCCGGGTTATCCATTTGAGTACAAATTTATTGATGATGATTTTAATGAATTGTTCAAAACAGAAAACCTAATTGGCACATTAGCCGGTGTTTTTGCGGGATTGGCCATATTTATATCCTGCTTAGGATTATTTGGATTAGCCGCTTATACCGCAGAACGACGGATCAAAGAAATAGGTATCCGCAAGGTACTTGGCGCTTCTGTATCAGGGCTTGCCGGCTTATTATCAAAAGACTTTTTACAATTGGTGGGTATATCCTGCATTATTGCATTTCCGGTTGCTTTTTGGGCATTGCATAAATGGTTGGAAAGTTATCAGTACAGGGTAAATATCAACTGGTGGGTATTTGTAATTGCAGGGGTATTGGCAATGATGATTGCTTTGGCAACCGTGAGTTTCCAGGCTTTAAAAGCAGCCTTGATGAACCCGGTGAAAAGTTTGAGGAGTGAATGAGTTGTGCCTGCCTGCCGGTAGGCAGGAGTTGTGAGTTGTGCCTGCCGGTAGGCAGGAGTGGTGATTAGAAATTAGGATTTAGAATTTAAGTATCATGATACAAAACTATTTGAAAATTGCCTGGCGCAATATTGTAAATAATAAAATTTACAGCGCTATTAATATCCTTGGCCTTGCAGCCGGTATGGCCGTGGCTTTGTTGATTGCCTTGTGGGTGTTTAATCAGTATTCTTATGATCGGTTTTTACCAAACTATAAGCAACTATACCAGGTTGAACTCAACTTTACCAGTCAGCATGATGGAGAGCACACTCAAACTGCAGTGGCAATTCCATTAGCCGATGTGCTTAGGAAAGAAATACCGGGAATTAAACGTGTAGCAGAAGCTGATTTTTTGGGATGGATAAATCACGATCTTTTGGTGGGTAATAAGAAGCTGTACCTGGGCGGCGGAGCGGCACACCCGGATTTTTTGAAAATGTTTCAGTATCCGTTTGTTAAGGGTAACGCGAGGTCGGCTTTAACTGAAACCTATTCTATTGTTTTAACAGAATCTACCGCGAAAGCATTATTTGGGAATGATGACCCGATGAATAAATATGTGCGTATTGATAACAGTCAAAGTTTAAAGGTTACAGGTGTTTTAAAAGACCTGCCTAAAAATTCAACTCTGCAATTTGGCTATCTCACTCCTTTTAGTTTTAAAGAAAAAACGGAGGGATGGATGAAGGGCGCCCGCACGATGTGGACCAATAATTCATTTTTTGTTTATTTAGAGTTAGACCCGGGTGTCACTTATGAACAGATAGCCCCCAAAATACGGAACCTGGTTTCTCAGAGAAGCCAGCAAATGCGCCCCTATAAACCCGTAGTGGTTTTGCACGCAGTAAAATACTGGCACCTATATTCTGAATTTAAGAATGGCAAAGAGGCTGGCGGTTTTATTGAATATGTGCGTTTATTCAGCATTATTGGGCTACTTGTGCTAATTATAGCCTGTATTAACTTTATGAACCTATCAACTGCACGCTCAGAAAAACGGGCAAGAGAAGTAGGGGTACGGAAAGCCATGGGATCGCAACGTATAGACCTTATCTACCAGTTTTTAGCAGAATCTATCTTGATTACTTTCATCGCGTTTTTATTTTGCCTGGTATTTGTACAACTGACGTTACCGGCATTTAATACGCTTATAGGTAGCACAATCAGTATTCCCTATTCCAGTGTGTTGTTTTGGGGTATAATGATATTGTATGTTTTAATAACAGGCTTACTGGCCGGGAGCAGACCTGCGTTTTACCTATCATCATTTAGCCCTGTAAAAGTATTAAAGGGCGCCATACAGGTTGGTAAGGCGGCAGCTTTGCCACGAAAGTTTTTAGTAGTAGTACAGTTTAGCTGCTCTATTGCATTGATAATAAGTACTGTTATTATTTACCAGCAAATACAATATGCCAAAAACAGGCCCATCGGTTATAGTGCCGATAGGTTAATGATGACTGACATGAGCGGTGATCTGAATAATCACTATGATGCACTTAAGAATGACTTATTGGCTTCGGGAGTGGTTGAAAGTGTCGCATCAGCTTCGAGTCCGGTAACGCAAATTTATAGTCACTTATCACTGGACAAATGGCCCGGTAAAAACGCGGGTGACGAGTCTGTGAACATTGGCGGTATATGGGTATCAGACAATTACTTTAAAACCTTGGGGATGATCTTAAAAGAGGGTCGTGATTTCTCAAGCAACTGGAGTTCAGATACAGCAAATGTTATTCTTAATGAGACTGCTATCAAACGTATCGGATTGAAAAGCCCTATAAACCAGGTGATAACGTGGAACGGTAATAATTTACCTGTAAGGATAATTGGGGTTGTAAAAGATGCCCTTATGGAATCGCCTTTTACGCCGGTAGCGCCCGCAATTTTTTCTCATGCCCGCGGTGGTAATGTAATCATGTACCGTATATCTAAAAGCGCTAATACACATAGTGCTATTGAAAAGCTCACCAGGATATTTGATAAATATAACCCTGCTTACCCTTACAGCTACCAGTTTGTGAATGAGGAGTATAACCATAAATTTAACTTAGAGGTGCTGGTAGGCAAATTAGCTGGTGTTTTTGCAGGGCTGGCCATTTTTATATCATGCCTTGGCTTATTCGGTTTGGCAGCTTATGTTGCTGAACAACGTACCAAAGAGATTGGCATCCGCAAAGTTTTGGGGGCATCCATCACACAAGTATGGTTATTATTATCCAAAGATTTCATTTTACTGGTGG
>JAQBOK010000313.1 GCA_028288085.1 Mucilaginibacter sp. | reverse complement strand
CGCAGCAAGATCTGCCGGCTGGTAAAAGTAAATGTAAACGCCGTCACCCGCACGCTCGAAGTATAGCCCGCCGGGTATGTTAATTTTTATTGACGAAGGTTGAATTTTTTTAATCTTACTGCGTTTTCCGCCATCGTCACCAATAAAATCAAATACACCGAGATTCAGGTCAGTTTTAGGCGATCCCGGATTATAGGTGTAGTCCGGAGGGATATCGGTATCCAGCCGATGAAATGTGGGTTTATTCCAGGGGTCGGGCACACCCTTATACCCGGCCCACAGTCTAAATTGATCATTTGCAAAATTGATCCCTTTTTCGTAAGATTTTAGCTGATTCTTTCCAAAACTTATATGACCGGCATCAGCAGGTTTTATTTCGCCAATGGTAATATCCTTTGGTGCATCAGCCATAAATCCAATCATCCCATCATCAGATACCCGCTTATTTAACTTGCCTCTAATAGGCCGTGGTTCATTTATGGTTTCGCCGTTACTGCCAATCCGGACCATAGCATCACCAAAATAGATTTTGAGAGGTTTGCCCTTATAAAGATCTGCAAACCCTTTAATTCCCGGTCCTACCTCGCCTTTCCTGTTAGCATTCGGTATAGGGGCCTGTGAAGAAATTTCGGCATCACTTTCCTGTAATTTCGATTCTAAGACTTTTTCGGCATTCTTACCTGACGCTGATTTACCGTAGGGGCTTGCCGCACTCCAATAAATAAACCGTTGAATTTCATTATCTTTTTTCCGGGTTAGCGCCCCATCCGAGGCTTGTGTTTGCTGAACTACGTGAGTAAGCTCATGCGCCAGCAGGTATTTGCCGGTATTTGTGTTGGGTTGATATTGCCCTTCTCCAAAGGCAACGTGGTTTCCATGAGTATATGCTAAGGCGTTGATCTCTGCAGATGATTGATGAGCAGCCGGATCATTGTGTATATGAACACTCCCGAAATCATAATTAAACCTGGACTCCATAAAAGCCCTCGTACCGGCATCCAACGGTTGCCCGCCACTATTAATCACATGGTGCACGGCAGAGGGGGCGGTCATTCCACCGGCATCTCCACTTTCATCCTTGCGTTGAACTTTCTTTTCTTCCTCTTCGCAATGCTGGCATTTTCGTTGCAAATCAGGGTGCTTTACAGGTTCTGATGACAAGGTATCAAGCCCCTTATTTTGCAACTTTTGTTCATCCTCACAATTTTTGCATTTACGTTGTGTGATCGTTAGCGCGGGTTTAAAAAAGGGTTGTTTTATATTTTCACCGTCAGGCATACGCATCACCTCGTCCGCCATCGTATCGGCCTCCTGCTCGTAAATATCGTTGGGTTGATTTACGGTGAGCTTAGGCTGAAAGAACAAGGGTTTAGCAGGCAACTTTTTATTGGATGCCATTTGTGGATTGACCGACTTGTTTTCAACGGTGCGCATAATTGCTGGTTATTCTATTTTTCCTTTGTTAATGAACCATCGTTTTATTACCGCTATGGTATTTTACTAAACCATTTAAGAAAGCTTTCAGCATCTTTACCGCCGCCCAAGCCTGTTTTTTGGCTTGTAGTCATATGATAATCGGTTCGGATAGCTTGAAGAAATTTGGCTTCGAGCGTTGCCAGGCTCAATCTAAAAACGGCATCGATTGAAACTGCCGAAATCGCTCGTGGCGCTGCCAGCCATATCTTATCAAGTAAAGTCCTGTATTTCGGTTTGTCTGACTGTCCTACGTACAGAAAACCAATATATACCAGTTCATTAGTAGCGCCTAAAGTTGCCACATCAGCATTCTTTTCATCTTCGGAGGGAGTAGATAAGATATTATTAAGTATGTAACGCGCCTGGGCAACGTAGGCATTCAACTCTAAACGGTCGCTGTCACCCGAAGAAATAGCAGCTCCCGCATTGAGATCATCGCGTGCGTGCTGAAGCTCGTGTATCACAGCCGATTTGTTATAAAAATTTGCCAGATCAATTGTTTTTGGAATATATAGTGTTTTCCCCTTGGTTCCGGTTGCGTTAGCTAATGGGGAATAAAATGCCAAAAAATCGGGGTTGCCAGAAAATTTAGTGATTTGTGCCGGGCTGACGCTATCAATTTTAAGGTCGCCATGCACCAGTTTATCAACCAGCGGATCGTAAGGATCTGCATCTGTTATCAACCTTAATACTTTTGTAACGGCAGAACGGTCATCAGTATCCAACGCATCAGAAGGCGCTTCCTCCTTAATGCTGCCACGATCAGCCTTAACCCGTCCAAAGTCTATAATGTGATCAATTTCCCCTATAGGTATATCGTGGTAATTGATCGAGAATTTTTTGCCGGTGCTTATCGCATCTGATTTAATTTTAGCACTAAAGTGACCATTATACAGCGAAGCAAGAAAAATCCTGTCACTGTCTGAAACAGTCCCATTTTCCGTTATCAAAAACCGTATGAAGGTTTCTATTTTCTTATCATTCAACCTTCCTTTTTTTAACTCTGTTTGTACAAGGCTGCAAAATGACTGTGATATCTCTGTTCCTACTGTAAATTCAACCGATTTTATTTTGGTGTCAGGAGTAAAGTTTATTTTTCGACTAACGAGGTTTGTAGCCTGATATTTTTGATTTTTTTGCTGCACCACATGCGTCAACTCATGTGCCATTAATCTTTTTCCGCTATCACTATCAGGCGAGTATTGCCCCTGGTTAAAAACAATATTATTGCCTGAGGTATAGGCCAATGCATTAATAGATTGGGCTGATTTTGCAGCTACCATATCATTATGTATCCGAACATTTGAAAAATCATGTACAAATCTCGGCTCAAAAAATTTCCTGGTGGTTTCGGGTAACGATTGGCCTGATGAACCCAACGAATTAATATAACCATCTAACCTATTACTCTGTACTTCATTTCCCGTATTTTCTTTACGGTGTACGTGCTTATCTTCCTCCTCACATTCCTGGCATTTTCGCTGTATGCCATCAATGGCAGGTTTGAAAAAGGTGGAGCTCATTGAAGAGTCGCTCATGCGCATTACATGATCAGCCATGGCATCAGCTTCGCGCTCATAACTATCGCCCGGCTCATTTATCTTTAATTTAGTTTGCAATGTATGCCGTAAGAAAAACGAAGACTTATTCTGGTCCATTCTGGCATTATCTTCTGATCCCGATGATTGCTTGGCTGTAAACATGTTTCTATTTTCAATACCAATCCACATTTAATATTTGCTCCATCCAGGGCAGGCGTATCGTTGAAAAACCCCAGGGCAATTTGTCCAATAAAATATCTACCGTTTTTTGCTCAACTAATAATTGCCAACCATTCTCTTTTGTGACCAATTTTCCTTCGCGCTGAAGAAATGTGCCCCGCAGGCCCTCAATAGAAGTATTTTTTAAAGGCACCCAGTAATCAATTACCGCATTTAATAGTTTTTCTGATTCTACCTTTTCTTTCCTGGTTAGTACAATACGGTCAGGTAAAGTATTTTCCAACAGATAGCCGCACAATATTTTTTCCAAAGGCAGATCAAATTCAGCAGCCTCACTTTTTCCCATTGCGAGGTAGTGCAATAACAATACCGCCCGCTGATGCGCTTTGTGATTTACAAATTTACCGGTTACAAATAATTTAAGGTCCTCAAAAAAAGGTTTAAGAAAATAATGAAGTATCACTATACCACTATTAGTTATATAAAGTGTATCCTCTTCTGTGTCCCATTTTTTTGTCTTATTGCGCGACCAGCCTTTTGCCAATTCTTTGCCGTTATCATAAGCTTTATCCGCATCATTTGCTTCATCAAACTGTTTCAGTGCGTTTTTTACCGTTAAAGTTTTAAGTACCCGTGACTCCACTTTACTTAAATCACCGCTTTCAATATCAAAATGAACAACAAGTAATTTCAAAGCCTGTGATGGCCACAAACTATCTTTACTATTCAATAAAACATGGAAAAGGTATTTCCATATTTCATACCGGGCAACATGTTTTACTTTTAACAGGGTTTTTAACAACCAGGCATAATCTTTAAAGATCAATCCCCACGATTCCCTAACATCCGGGGCAATTGCTGATATTATTTTCTGAAGTAAAATATCAGAAAATTGAAGAATAAGGCGGTCGGTGATCACTTGGTTATGCTGATAATTATCCCGCCACCAGTCCAGAAAATATTCGTATTCATTAACCGAAAAATCATTTATTAGTTCATTCTCCCAGGCCGAGGTTTTTTCTGTGGTGCGGTACCAGGGTAAGTAACCCTTTTCGAGGAAAAAAATGAAGGCGTTTACCAATGATTGTGCATTTTTAAGCACATCCCCATTATCAACTCCCTCAAGGCTATCCTTCTGTGATAATAGGGTTTTAACAAGTGCTTTAATAACCCCGTCCTTAAATTCCTGCTCAAAATTTTGAGGAGTTATAACTCCCAAATCAAGTTTCAGGGAAGCGATCCGTATAATTTTATCCGACGGAAATAATTGATCCAGAATAGTTTCTATCCGGGCGGGCAATTCATTTTGCATCAGGTTACTCACACGTCCATAGTAAACGTGGGCATCTCCCTCTTTTGGAATTTGCAGTGTTACCTTTTGCTTATGGATGATATGCGTTGACATTACGTATAGCTGTTAATATTGATGAATTAAACCATCTACTTGCTTTTTCCTTTGAATATCTTCCCAATAGTAGATAATATGGTGCCGCCATCCGGATTTGAATCCTGTATGTCATTTGGGGTAATAAAAAATGTTTTGGTAAGCATTTGCTGCTGGCAGTTCACCTCATTTGCTAATACATTTGACACCGTGAGTGACATAGTAAATTGCGTTAAACCCTGTCCAAATTCACTCCTTAAATCAGCAGCGCCGGTATCAGATACACTCAGTTTTATTATTTTTAATGCTGTATCAGCTGTCCATTGATATTTAAGGCTGCTATCCTGCACTGTTGGCGTAAATAATGCTTCAAAAGTTTGAAAATCAAGCAGTTTTCCAGAAGCAAGACCAAATGAATTGTCGGGTGGGGCTATCACATTTACAGTTTTGGAATCCGATTTACCATCACTCAGCGTATAAGTTATTGTATGCTGGCCTAACCCAGCTAATGATGGAGTAAATTTAAAATTTGTCCCGTCTAATCCGGTTAGGGTATTAAATGTTCCGCCCGGAATAGATACTGTGATAGGCTCCGCGTTGGCGTCTGTGATACAGAAAACACTATCCATGGTTATTACCGGCGTATCCTGTGCCGGTACTATGTAAGCCATCGGTGGACAATCGGAGCAGCACAAGTAAGGGATGTAAAAATCGGCTATAACCATGCCATCGGCTACCTGGTATTTTGGCTGTTGCGGTGGTCTGTTTGATAAAATTTCGATCAGGGCTTGTTTTTTGTCCACAGGAGCATCCTTGCAATCGTCAACAAAACTCCTGATCAGTTGTATCGTATTATCATCATATGTAACAGAAGATGCTTGTACTTTACCAATTGATGCAGAAAGGTTAGTTGAAACAGGAAATCTGCCAAACACTAATCCTGTATTAAAAGTGGGTTGCGTATCTGTATGATAAACTAATACCAATGTACCACCTTTTGGCACGCCAGCCTTATGCTCAAGTCCCGGATGATTTTTATAATAATTTATAAAAGTGTGCTGCTGCTGGTATTGGTTAAGCCTCCTGGTATACTCATTTTTTAATACCTGTAAAAGCTCGTCGACACACAATGTAGTAATAAGGTCCATTTCATCTAACAACAGGTCAAATTCCAGATCCTGTAAAAATGTAGGTGCCGAAGAATCATTTGTACCTGTCTTAATGCCCGCATCCATATCTGCAAGTATTAAAATTGTATAGCCTGCTATACGTAAATAATACAGGTATTTTACCCTAAACGCTGCCATATCAAGTTGATCCAACGTATTGGTGTAAAGTATATTCATCAGCTCTTCTACCGCATCTATGTATAAAAAATAGGTATGGTAAAATAGTGCTAATGTGCTGGCCGATGGATTTGATATAGGATTAATAAATGAACCTTTATTAATTACATCCAAATAAACACTCCCAATAGTAGCCTTGCCAACGGTTGGCGGGCAATAATTTCTCAAATAATCGCCTTTTTGATATTTGGTAGTATCGGGAAGCTCTATTTCGTCAATATTGAGAATGTTCAATTTAAAAGCGGAGAATTTTACCGCATTTGTAGTATCCGTTGCCGCCGGTGTTCCTCCCAAACTGGTACCTAAGATAGCTACCACATCAGACAAAAAAGGTAATTGTGTAATGAAGCAAAAGGTAGTATGGATCTTACAGGCAGCTTCGCTAAGCAAAAGCTTATAATCTGTTTCTAAATCCAGGAAATTACATTGAGGTAATGCCACATCTGAACTCAACAGATCGGCAGAAATAGCCATCACATCAAATGGCAGGTTATAGTTTAAACGCTGGTTAAGGATGTTTGATAAAACAGTCTGGTAATCTAATCCTATGTGGCCCTCTACACGAAAGAAATTATAATGTTCAATATCATATAAAAGCGGCTGTATTACAGCGGTGTTACTGTTATATTGATAGGCATTAAACCCTAAATTAAATGCAGCACTACCATGGCTTGTTTTGTAGTAACTCCATGATTTATATAATTCTGAGCCGCTAACATTTACATTATAATAATAAGGGATGGCACGTTCAGAAAGCCATGGAAATTCATACTGGCTGGGCGTTATTTTTATATTGATGCGCTGCCTGAAAGCCGCCCCCTGGAGTTGATCTGCTACCTGAATTGTAAATTGTTGTACCATTATTACCATACGGTTGAACAACAGAACCGCTTCTGCCGATTCATTTCCCACTTTTGAAAATAGGGGCGAATAAATAAAATAGTTGCGGTAAGCATCGATCACAAATGAGCTTGTTGCCTGAGATGCAGCACCCAATACCAAATGCAGCGGAAATAAATTTTCATCGGGGCAGCAGCTTGATAATAAGTCTGATACTTTTATAGAAAACTCATAGTAAGCCTTTATCAGATCATCAATAAAATCATAAAAATATTCAATATAAATAGGGTTATTGGTTAATAACTGGTCCCGGTAGCTTTTTAAATTGGTTAATAAATTAGTAAAGGGATTAGTGCTGATTTTTAAAATACCATTGTACTGTGTGTAACAGTAGTTATAAGCATTACTTACCTGGGTTAATGTGGTATCGTCAACCAGTTTAACAAAAGCATTAAGCACATCATCGGTATTATTCAGATCAGTATAAGGCACATTGTAACGTTTAAATAGAATTTGGTGTGGCAAATTCTGTTTAACACCATTTGCAGAAGTGCTAGCAGTACCATTGTTTTGAGTAACAGGCAGGTCTTTTTTCAGAACCAGCAAGGGCCGCACCACAAAGCTCATTTTTTCGCCTTTGTTATTACAATCCAGCATATCACAGTTCTTCAGATCCATTTCCTTTGCTTCGAGGAATAATACAACCACATAATCATTTAAAAAACCTGCGGTAGCTGATGATATGGCATTTACGTTTTGCTGGGTTGAATCTAATGCGCCATGCTGATCGTCTGTAAGCAGTAACCAAATAGTTTTACCATTACAAAATGGCTTGTAAAATGGCAAGTCACCATTAGTATACTGGAACGGCAGGTCCGTAGGTACATCAATAGGTGTATAAGGCATATACCACTTATATGGGGTAGTATCCTGGGCGATCAAATATCCCTGCGAAGTAACCCCACAGCCTTTGTTAACCTGAATATTTGTAGGATTAGGCACAATATCCAGCCCACAAACTATACCAATCCCGATAAGCTTGTTGCGTGTCCATCGGTTTTGTTGATCCAGGTAGTTAAAGGTCTCGTTGAGGTGATCGTTGGTAAGTACCTGGTCTGGTTCGTACACAATGTATTCAATCGGATTTGCCATATATCAATTTTTTAAAGATCCTAAAATGGTTTTGCCCAGCATTACCGGGTTGGTATCCTTACTTTCATCACAATCATGTAAAGTAGCTACCGGATATTCACTATGTAAATTAAACAGCAACTGCAGCAGCAGATTATTGGCTTTGCGGAAGATGTCAATCGTAGTACTATCAAAAGAATAATTCGCCAAAGCGGTTATCCAATCTTTATAGGCGTTTTCAAAATCATAAAGCGATGAATCATTTATCCAGCAAACTTTTACCATGGTATGTGCCGGTACTTCCTGCCGAACAATGTCTTCAAAATAATTTCTGAAAGCCATGCTGCGGAAATGAGGCGGCCAGTAAGGCAGCACCACTGAAATTCTGAAAGAATAGGGGTCTTGCTCACCGCAGAAATCGCAATCAGGATCAAGGCATACCGGTGCCGGAATAAATATACTATCGCGTGGCCTTAACAAAATATGTTCTATCAGGTGCATCCCCTCAGCATCACATTCGTTATTAAATTCTGTGATAAAAAGCGCCAGGGAAGAATCTGCCACTTCAGCTGATATGAAATCATTACTTACTGCCAGGTCGTTACCACTGTTATCCTGTACGGCTACAACGTAGTTACTGCCATTTGGCCTTACTACATAATTTTCTTCCGAAAGTATAATATCCATAACTCCCGGCAGGGCACTATTGAGTTTGTCAATTGTGTCATATATGGCTACAGAGGTAAGTATGGTACCGCTTGAATTACTAAATGAGAACTGGTATTTCGGAGGGTTATCGCTCGTAGGTATAATGACAGCTTTACCAAGGCAATACAAAAACCTGCGGAAATATTTTTTAATGCCTACCAGGCTGCTGTACTTTTCAATACCACCCAAATAGCAAAGTTTTCTTTCTACACCTGACACATTATCTGTATCCCACAGTTTAGTTGTATCAACTGTAAAATCAGGGTTTTGAGGAAAATAATCGTAAGCTCTCCCCCGCTCATAGCTGATTACAGGATAATCTTTTAAAAAATCTATTTTGTTATTTATCAGGTCCATTGGGTCAATACTGGTCTCCTGTTGGGTAGTATAGTCCAAGGAATACATCAGCATCACGTATTCATTAAATGATTCGCCAAAACGGCTCATCAGGTGATCCAAAAAGCGGTTGCGGCGGTCTAAGAATATTTCGTTGGATTCATATAACTTTTGCCAGGCATTAACCGCAACTGTTGAGTTCTGACTTTGCATCACTAATTGCTCAATGGTATTGGCTGCGCCATCCTGTTTATAAACAGGTTGAATATCTTTTATATTACCCAAAAACTGAGCATAATAGGTTTGTACTGTTATATCGGTAGAGAAAAGTTCCCTGGCATTTTTCAATTGTGCAAAAAAGTCAGCCAATAACTGATCATAAAGCAATAAATAGGCTTTTAATTGTCTCGACTGCGCTATCCGTGTGTTATCCGCAGTAGATGGCAAGCCTGCGGTTCCAATACCATAGGTTTGCGGGAAAATGTAGTCAATGGAGGTGTAACTGTCCAGCGGGGAATACTTACCTGGAGGAACCGGTAAATCGTCTGCATGACCAGATAGTTTATTTCGGGCTTTCACCGCCTTTAGCCATCGTAAAGTATCGCGCACTTCTGATAATAAAGGAAGATACGGGAATTGATTTTTATAAAATAAAATCTTCGATTTGGTTTCCGAAAAAGCAGGCTTGCATCCGGCTGTAATTGGCATACACCAACTTTTGCCTGTTTCGCCGGGTACAGGTTTATCATCGTCGCCATATTTGGTCATCATGAAATTGCGCGCGGCAAGCACGCCGTCAATATTCATAATCAGACTGATAATATCTGAAGCATAAATCTCATCGCGCAATTGCGTTTGATCCAGCTCGGTAGTATCAATAAACCCATGCTGCAAAACCGGCCCTTCAAATATCTCCTCAGTAGTATACCCCTTTGCCTGCATCTCGGTTAGCAGGTAAAAATTTACCGAAGGGTCCATGTATTCTTCAATGGCAAAAAACACATCTGCCTGCACTTGTTCCATATCAGCGGATGGTGATATATCTATATCGCAGCAGATGGCTATTTCTTCATCTTTAATTGTAGTTACGCTAACAAAATCCTCGCATAGGTTGCGGTTCTCATTTAGCGTAATAACAGCCGTTTGAACGATTTTTTTTGACTGCTGTATTTTTAAAAGATAAAGGTTAAGCACCTGGATTGTAAAATCAGCACCAAAAAAACCTTCGATATCAGTTATGGCTACCGTTTTTCCAGCGGGCTGCAAATCAATATTTACTATTCCATTAAGAGTTGTTGTTTGGGCAATACCATCGATTGTTTTGTATGAAAAGTCAACCGCTATAGCCGTGGTTGCTCCTGCAGTAAAACTGGCGCTAACTGCGCTCAGAGTAGTTGGGTCAGCGATTAGTAAAGATGAAACGGTTGTATCATCCCATACCGGGAATACCACCGTAAGGCTCACATCCCCTGCTTTATACATCCCGAACAAAGGATTTAAAACCTGTAACTCGCCATTATTCAGATCGCCAAATTGTTCATCATTTTCCAGGTCCAGTAACACTTTAAATAATCCTGATAAGTAAACCGGATGTGGCGTGGTATTGTAAGATAAAACATCCATTTTGCAATCGGCAAAAATGGCTATCTCACCTGCCGGCACAATTTGGTTGTTGATGGTATAAAAATCGTCAGATATTAACCATGCATTGTGCACTCCTACTATATCAATCAGCAGTTTGCGGTAATCATCCTTATTTAATGGCGATTGGGTAAGGATGTTCTTTGCCGTGTATAGTGTTTGTGAAGAAGATATTTGCCCGTTTGCTTCTGTAAGCAGGTCTTCCATAGGCAAATGGGTACGGTAGCCCAGTTCAGTAATGGCATAGCATAGCGCCTCAAGAATCGTAATGCCCGGATCGTGTTCGTTATAGTCTGTCCATAAATTGCTCCCCAAATCCATAATATAATCAAGTCCCGCCTGCCTTAGATAAGCGTAATCCTGGTCGTGGAGAAGATCCGGGTTCTTTTGTATAACTTTTTGTTCAGCCATTACAGTCACAGTTTGCGGGTGAATTAATAATGTGTTTCACTTTGTTTACTTTGTCGTAATACGATACTAAAATTGACCGTGCAGTACTTGCCACCGCTTCTTCAATATTATACAATGGCGGTATTGCATCAGGGTTGCCACGATTTATAAACTGGGTCATTTGAAAGCAGGTTACAAAATCCACATATTCCCTTCCCTCCACAAAATTCAGTACTACAGATTTTTCGATACTGTTTCCAAATGCAATAGACTGTGGGTTACCATAGGCCCAAGGGGTAAGGAATTGTTCAATTTCATCACTTAACTTACCTTTATAAAAGGTAATGTCATGATTTGGGAGAAACGTTACCTGGAAATCAAATTGCACCTCTTCAAACTGCGGGTTACATACATTTAATTTCACAAATGGAGAGGTAAGCGTTTGCAGATATTCCTGTATTTCTGTTAATAACCCAATACTTGTATAGGGCCGCAACAGGTTTGCGGTAGTCAGGTTAGTTAAATCAGGAATGGTGATCACCATTACCTGGCCCGGCAGCATCTCCGTATATTTTTGAGCGTTAGTTTTTTCGTCCAACACGAAACCTGTATGATTTATGCACTTTGCCTTAAATATTTGCGGATAATACTGAAGTGTTAACCGTTCATAATCCCATGCTGTAATAGCACGATGTTTATGCCGCAGCCTTTCACTAACCCTCAAATAAAACTGACTATCTGTTTCCTTAACCCGGCCATCAAACGAGGGATATGGCTGTTGTGTTTTCTTCAACGCCGCGTCAGCAACAGCCGGCTTGCTGATGGTATTGGGT
>JAQBOK010000266.1 GCA_028288085.1 Mucilaginibacter sp. | reverse complement strand
GTTTCACAAATGAGCTACCGTACTGGTTTTGTTTTACAAGGCGATACCCAAACAGAGGAAGAGATCAATACCGGCCCAGGATGGAAGTGTTACCGCGACCCTGCTTATCACACCTTGCCCGTTGAATTGATTTATAGTTATTACGTAGCTGGTCCGGGCGAATTGGTAGATATGAAACTGCATCCACAAAAATGGCAACAAACCGATTTTGATGATACCTCGTGGCCTCAGGCTGAGAAAATTATGGATGCGACGCCCAAAAGCGAGCTCAGATTTGGTGATGGCTGGATGTTGGTGCCATCACCTATACCGGCGAGGGAAATGATAGTACAAAGGCTGAAAACTATGAGAAAGGCGGATGGCGTTACCCTGCCTTCTACATTTCCTTCCGAAAAACAACCTGTTACTATTCCGGCGCATACCAGGGCGACCATTTTGTTAGATCAAACTTTCCTTACAAACGCTTATCCCACACTGATAATCAGTAAAGGTAAGGATGCTGGAATATCTATGAGCTATGCAGAGGGCTTGTATATTATAGAACCGAATAATAATAACTGGCGCACACAGGGAAGAAAAGGAAACCGGGATGAAATTAGTGGTAAACGTTTTGTAGGCCGTAAGGATAGTATTATTAGCGATGGCAGTGCCAACCAGCAATTTACACCATTAAACTGGCGTACATATCGTTATATCAGGCTGATAATTGAAACTAAAGATGAGCCACTGACCATTGATGACCTCTATGGCGTAGCTACAGCTTATCCATTTCAATACAATGCGAAATTTGAATCAGATAGCGGTGTACTAAAGAAAATTTTAGAGATAGGTTGGCACACTGCCCGTTTATGTGCCTGGGAAACTTACATGGATTGCCCGTATTATGAGCAATTACAATACATAGGCGATACGCGTATACAAGCCCTGGTATCCTATTACAACAGTGGTGATGATCGCCTGGCAAGGAATGCAATTACCCTGCTTGACCATTCACGCCTTGCTGAAGGGATAACCCAGAGTCGTTACCCTACGGTTGTACATCAGGAAATACCTCCATTTTCGTTGTGGTGGATAGGGATGCTGCATGATTATTATATGTATCGGAACGACAGCGATTTTATCCGGGAAAGGCTACAGGGAGAGCGTGACGTACTTACTTTCTTTAACCGGTATCAGCAAATTGATGGCTCATTAAAAAATGCACCTTACTGGGAGTTTACCGACTGGGCATCTGGTAAAGACTGGAAATCGGGAGAGGCGCCGATAGGCGTAAATGGCAATTCGGCAGCGCTTGATCTGCAGTTATTATGGGCTTATCAATTAGCAGCTGAACTGGAAAATAAATTGGGCAGCAAAGAATTTTCAACAAAATATGAGCAGCTCGCCCTGCAACTGAAACAAACTATCCGTAGTAAATATTGGGTCGACTCGAAAAAAATGTATGCAGATAGACCCGAAAAAGATGTGTTTTCACAGCATGCCAATTCCCTTGCTATACTTACAGGGGTTGCATCAGGTGATGAAGCAGTGGCACTCGGACATAAATTGTTAACCGATAGCTCAATGGTGCAGGCATCTATCTATTTTAAATATTATGTACACCAGGCGCTCATCAAGGCGGGCCTGGGTAATGATTATATCAGTTGGTTGGGTATATGGCGGGATAATATAAAAATGGGCATGACAACCTGGGCCGAAATGTCGGATATCAGTGCCACACGGTCTGATTGCCATGCGTGGGGATCAAGCCCCAACATTGAACTTTATCGTACGGTTTTAGGAATAGAAAGTGATGCAGCCAGTTTTAGTAGAGTTAAAATCGAGCCGCATTTGGGTACAATAACGCACATCAGGGGGCAAATACCTCATCCTAAGGGTAATGTTATAGTACGATATGATCAACAGGGTACTAAATGGAAAATTAAAGTTACCCTGCCCTCTGGCACCCCCGGTAAGTTATTATGGAAGGGTAAAGAATATGCTTTAAAAGCCGGAGAGAATAATTTGCTGCTATAATATTTATATATTGCTTTTTGATTATCACGATTAAATGAGCTGGATACTATTGGTTTTCGCCTTATATACCATTATCGTTATTGTGGTATGCCTCAACATAATTTACAATACGCCATCAACAGCAAAGGCGCTGGCCTATGTTCTGGTTGCTATATTTCTGCCTGTTATTGGCATCGCTATTTATTTTACCCTTGGTCTTAACTACCGTAAAAAGAAATTATACAGCAAAAAGATCGTCAGTGATAAAAATGCGCTCGAAGATCTGCGAAATCGGATAACCCTGGAATCAGAAAAAGCGTGGGATACTAATGAACCTGCAATTAAAAAGCATAAAAAGCTTGCGCTTTATCTTTTAAATGATGGGATGAGTCCCTTATCCGGCGGTAATGAGGTGAAATTATTAATAAACGGCGAAGAGAAATTTCCTGAGGTTTTAAATGCACTCGAGAATGCTAAGCATCATATTCACATTGAATATTACATTTTTGAAGATGGAGAGATAGGTGAAAAGATAAAAGATGTATTGATCAAAAAGGCAAAGGAGGGAGTTGAAGTCCGATTTATTTATGATGATTTTGGCAGCCGTACTATCAGGAAAGAATTTGTAAAGGAGTTAATAGACGCGGGAGTACAGGCGTTTCCATTTTATAAGATCATATTTATCATATTTGCCAACAGGGTAAACTACCGCGACCACCGTAAAATAATCATTGTTGATGGTTGCACGGGCTTTGTTGGGGGGATTAATGTAAGCGATCGTTATATTAATGACCCTAAAGATCGTAGTCAATTATTCTGGCGTGATACGCATGTGAAAATTACTGGACCCGGTGTATATTACCTGCAATATTTATTTATATGCGACTGGAATTTTTGTTCGGGGAAGCACTTAAAGCTCGAAAAGGATTTTTTCTGTACCAAACCCACTACTAATGGAAAAGCAGTAGTACAGATAGCAGCAAGTGGTCCCGACTCTGATGTACCTACACTAATGTTTTCAATGGTTGAGGTTATCGGATTGGCAGAGAATGAATTGCTGATCACCTCTCCCTATTTTATTCCAGGTGAAAGTATTATGAATGCATTACATGTAGCAGCGCTAAGCGGTGTGAAAGTGAAGATACTGGTTCCCAATAAATCAGATTCTGCACTTGTAAATGCAGCAGCACGTTCATATTATGGGGAGTTATTGGCTGCCGGAGTTGAGGTATATCTTTATAAAAAAGGTTTTGTGCATGCCAAGACCCTTGTTTCTGATGGCCAGCTTTCCATTATCGGCACAGCCAATATGGATCACCGTAGCTTTGAATTGAATTTTGAAGTAAATAGCATGATCTATGATACCACCACTGCGGAGCAATTAAGGGATGTGTTTTATAATGACCTGAAAGATTCAACCAAGATCAATCCCAATACCTGGAAAAGGCGCCCGTTCTATAAACAGCTGCCCGAAAAAGTGGCGAGGCTGTTATCTCCATTGCTTTAAAGGAGGTAGCAGCAGCAGTCTTGAATTACTGCCACTGCAACTGTCTCTTTATATTTTTTCTACCACTACGGCAGTACCGTAAGCCAATACTTCGGTAATGCCCTGCATCACTTCGTTGGCATCATAGCGCATGTTGATAATAGCAGTTGCACCCATCACATCCGCGTGCTGTATCATTAGCTGGTAGGCCTCTTCGCGGGCATTTTCACATAATTCTACATAGATGGAAAGCCGTCCACCAAAAAGCGACTGGAAACCGCCGGCAATATTGCCTAAAGCGCTGCGGCTGCGCACAGTAATGCCACGTACAACACCTAAGTGTTTAATAATTTTATAACCCTCTAATGATGTACTGGTAGTAACTAATGAATGGTCCATTTTAAAAGTGTTTTAGGTAACTAAAATTACAGATAATTTATATCTATTGACCCATCACTGGCTAAAATGTTACATGCCGGATAAACAAAAAGAGGCCGTCTCATAAACTGGTTATGAAACGGCCTCCTCTTGTTGCAGTAATAAAATCTTACATATTGAATATAATACCCACCCGGCGACCATCAAAGGTGATCGGGTTTTTTTCGAGGAAATGCCTTAGCTTGCCGCCATTTTGTTTTTCGGCATGATACATTATACCGTCAAATATCAATAAAAAAGAGCCTTGCAATATAACAGCTTCGCCATAGCCTTTCATAATAGGCGAATTACGGGAATCACCAGCTACTTTAAGATAGATGCCAGCGCCCAGGTAGGCAATGTCAAGCACCTCGTTGAAACGAAATATTTTTTCGATCCTTTCCTGCTCCTTTAAAGTTTCAGCAGCGGTTAGCTTCTTGTTTTTATATTTTTGCGTGCCGGTAAACCCTAACAATGCGGTGCCAAAATCTACAGCGCCCCAGGCAATATTCATCTGGTAAAAATATCTGGCCTGGCCGGGGCTCGAGCCACTCCAGGCTACAGCGTTTGCACCAAGATTAGCTATCCCCCAACCACCTAAAACCTCCATGCCTGTGCTGGTTATCCTGATACGGGAATTGTTAAAAGTTTTCAGAGAGTCCTGTGCAAAAGCATGGGGGCAAATGATGATCAATATAATGGTGAAGAGTTTCTTCATTGGTATGGGTGTCCGTTCGTTTTTAAAAGTAAGTAAATATTATAATAACAGCAAAAAGCCGGTTAATGCTTTGCACTTTAAACGATAATTAATTAAAAAGGGTTTGTATTTAAAAATTGAAGCACCTCATTTTCCGTACCCGTAAATGGACCCGACGTTGCTGTCTTTAACCCCGCCATGGCTGCGGCAAATTGCCCGGCTTGTTGTATGCCGTTGCCCTTTACCCGTTGATACAAGTAACCTGCCATGTAAGTATCCCCACAGCCTGTAGCATCAACAACTGTTGGTGGCTGGTAGGCGGGGATAGTATAAAAAGTACCATCACTATAAATTACCGATCCCAGGCTGCCGTTGGTTATCACAACTTCTTTTACGCCCCAGTCTGCCAGTATGCGGGCACCTTTGCTAACTTCCCTGTACCCGGTTAGTACTTCCATTTCTGCTTCATCGGCCTTTAAAATATCCACATATTGCAGGGCTTCTTTTTTACCGGGCCAGTCAACTGGGTACACCTTTTTATTTTCAACTTTGCGCAAATAGCCCTGTGCATCAAGCGATACCCGGCCTTTGGCGGCTAAGGCTTTAATTAGTTCAGTAGAAATATCATCAGCCAGCAATGGCCCCAAATGGAATATTCTGGCATTTACAGGTAGCACCGATCCAACAGTAAAAGGATCGGCTTTTTGTAATACATTTTGTGTGCGGTTATCCTGGTTATCAGCATAAATGTTTTCAAAATATACAGTGTGGGTGCTTGGCTGTACCACAACTTCAATGCCCAGTTCACGCAGTGCGTTTACATAGGGCATTTCGCTGGCTGCAAGGGCCGTAACCAGTAAATAGCTAACATCCAGATTGCATAAGGCATGCGAGAAATAAAAAGCCGTACCACCTGCCATGTGCGTTACAGTTTGGGTGGTAACTACCTTATCAGATGTAATGTGGCCTATGCAGCAAATATCGTATGCGTTGTTCATTTGTTTGAGCAGATGGTATTAAGTCGAGATTCAAAAGTCGTATAAAAGATTGAAGACTCATAAATTTGAATGCGATCACTTATGCTTTTGTAAAGTTTCGATCTTTTCTGCTACATCAACCATCGGAGCTATCCAAATATCCTTTTCATGTGCTTTGAGGTAATGCAGCAATTGGCTGTGCTCTTTGAGCCCTACATTGAGGTTATGACCACCGCCTACGCCATGAAATAAAAATACCAGCAGGGTATGTGATTGCTGTGCCTGTTTCACCAGGTTGATCATGTACTCAGCTGATTGCCCGTTGATGGCATAACAGTCAATATTATCCAGCTTCACTTCAGCTGCACTTTGCAGACCGGCTGTTACACCTCTTGCCCCCGCAAATTCATTCTTCAGCTGGTTATAAAAATATACGTTACCAATGTTGCGGTCGCCGCAGGGATAGGCAAAGGTGCGTATTGCCTTGCCATCAATGGCTTTTAGTAAAGTATTGGTTGCGCGTATTTCTTTTACGGCCCTGTCAACCGTGTATTTACTCAGGTCGCCATCAGCCGGCACCCAACTGCGGTCGGGCAGGCTGCCATCACAGGGGTGGAAAAGTGAATGATTACCCAACTCGTGCCCATGCTTCGCTGCCAGGCGCCATTCATTCAACCGCTTACTAATTACCGGGGATGAGCCAATAAGATAGAATGTGCCCTTCAACCCTAACGAATCAAGTGCGGGTATTACATTGTCCAGGTCAATATCTATGGCATCATCATAAGTTAATACTACAGCGCATTGCTTATTGTTCCAGGCCTTGTTATTCTGCGCATAGCTGCCGGAGTAAACTAAAAGCAGGGTTAGTGTGATAATACTTAGCTTGATCTTTTTCATTAATTTTATAAATGCAGGTTTAAATCAACTTTTACAATTTAAAAATTAAAGCTTATGAATCCTAATGGAGTAATTATCCGCACCTGTAAATATGCTGTGAAAGAAGTCATTGATCGTTTACAGGCATTTTTGCAACAACATGGCGCTACAATATACGCCATAATTGATCAACAGGCAGAAGTACAAAAAGCCGGGCAAAATTTATTGCCGCTTCAATTCATCCTGTTTGGAAATCCCAAAGCAGGAGGGGCCATAATGGCCCAAAACCCTTTAGCCGCGCTTGATTTGCCCTTAAAGATAATTGCCTGGGAAGATGCTCAACAAAAAGTATGGGTGGCTTACAATGATGCTTTATTTATCGAAGAAAGGTATTCTTTACAGCATACAGAAAATTCGCCCTTAAACCTCGACCATTTGATTTCGATGGCATTGGAGCAGCAAACTATTTGAAATGATAATTTATACCTTGCTGATCAAGCCTCAGACACCAAAAATATTCTTCTCCAAAAAACCATTCCTGAATTTTCCCAGCGGGTCATAATAGGCTGTCAATTTCTTAAAGTCGGTTAGTTTTTCATAGCGCGATTGTAATACTTTGGGTGCCAACGTAAATATTTTACCCCAGTGTGGCCGTTCTTTAAATGGCGAAAGTTCCTTTTCTATCAGGGGCAGTAATTTCAGTACCGCTTCGGTTTCCTGTTTCCAGGTAAAGTGTATGGTTATCGATGTTTGGTTATGGCAGGGGCTCATCCAAAGGTTATCTGCCGCAATGGTGCGTATCTCTGTAATAAAAAGGTGTGGGCCTATCTGCTTGCCAAGGCGGGCAATAGCCTCGATAGCTTCTACCGCGTGGTGCAGCGGCACAAAATATTCCGACTGCAGTTCCTTGCCGCTGCTGGGGGTGAAGCCCATTTTGAAATGTGGTAATCGTTCATACCAAGGGCCGGGCACACCCATTTGCTCGGTGCAGCTTTCGGCAGAATGATCTATAATAGGATGCAGGTTTTTGGTGGCGGCTATGGCCCCGTAAAATTCAGGTTGGTTATGATCCTTATCTGTATCCACACGGCTTTTTATCCAAACCTCGTTTATGCTGTCGTTTTGCCAGTCGGTAAAAAGGCTTACGCTGTAACCTGCTGATACTATCTTTTCAAAATTCGGTTTTAGCTGTGCCATGGGCAGGTTTAAAAATACGCGCTGGTGCATCATGTAGGTAGGCTCTATTTGCAGGGTTACTTTAGTGATTACTCCTATTGCGCCCAAGCCCACTATTACGCCGTTGAGCTTTTCGGGATCCGTGGCTTTAGCAAGGTGTATCACGCTGCCATCGGCAATTACCAATTCAAGGGCGGTAACTGCACTGGCAAGGTTGCCACTTTTAATACCCGAGCCGTGGGTAGCCGTTGTAATGGACCCTGCCACCGAAATGTGCGGCAACGAAGCCATGTTATGTAGCGCAAAGCCATGCTGATGCAGGTAGGGGGCAAGCTCGCCATATTTAATGCCACCCTCTACGGTAACGGTACGCCCCGCTGCATCAAGGGATACCACTTTGTTCATTTCTTTGGTGCAAAGCAGGTCGTCTTTACTATCGGCAATTGTGTTAAAGCAATGCCTTGTACCCAGCGCCTTTAGTTTAGCCTTGCTTTTTACCACCTGCTGCACTTCCTCCACCGTATGCGGATATTGCACATTATCGGTACTAAAAATAATGTTACCAGCCCAGTTTTTTAGCCGGGGCTGGGCAGCCCACGCATTTAAGTTTGATAGTAAAGGTGTAGCCATTAAGGTAGTGCTTAATTGGATAAAAGTTTTTCTTTTCATGGTTTATTGGTTAATACAAGGTAGCGGTTAAATTTTGTAATAGGGTAGTTTTTGTTAGGTATTTGTCCGTCTGTTTTATCCCATACGTTGTTGTTTTCAATAGCGTGGCAGCTTCTGCATATGGCAGATCGGGGATGCTTAAAAAACCGATTTGTAATGCTGGGCATATTGGAGCATCTGCCAAGCCATGCATGTTTACTGCCTTTCTATTCATAGATGCTTCAGTATGTTCAACATCGTAAGTGCCATAAATATTACTAAAAATATTAGTATTTGTCAAATATTCATCATCTTTGCGTATGGCTTCCAAACCCTATATTATGCACATCGACCTCGATTCGTTTTTCGTATCAGTAGAGCGGCTCGATAATCCCTCGCTCATCGGCAAGGCTATCATTATTGGCGGCAATGCGGATAGGGGCGTGGTGGCATCGTGCAGTTACGAGGCACGCAAATTCGGGGTGCACTCCGGTATGTCATCGCGCGAGGCCTTTAAGCTGTGCCCCCATGCCATCAGCGTGCGAGGCAATCATGAGCGCTATTCAGAAGAGTCGGTAAAGGTGACGAAGATCGTAGACGAAATGGTGCCATTGTATGAGAAGGCCTCAGTTGATGAATTTTATATTGATTTGACAGGCACTGATAGATTTTATGATCCCTATAAACTGGCATCGCAACTACGGCAACGGATAATTAAAGAAACCCAGCTTCCTATTTCTTTCGGACTGGCATCCGGAAAAACGGTAGCTAAAATGGCAACCAACAAGGCTAAACCTAACGGACAGCTTTTTATACCTCATGGCAGCGAAATGGTATTTTTAGCGCCATTACCTATATCGGCCATACCGGGGCTGGGAGAGAGCACCTGCAAAAAGATATACGAATATGGCATCGAAAAAATAGGCGACCTGCAAAAGGTTGAACTACGTTTCCTGGAAACGGTATTCGGTAAAAGCGGAAGATGGATATATGAAAAAGCAAGAGGGGTAGACTATGGCGAGATCATACCGCACGCTGACCGCAAATCCATATCGACAGAAAATACCTTTATGAACAATGTATCAGACGAACGGACGCTAGAAAGCATATTGGTATCCATGACAGAGGAATTATCATCCAAACTGCGCCGGGAAAATAAATTGGCATCGTGCCTGGCTATTAAGCTGCGTTATGCCAATTTTGAGACCCATACCCAGCAGGAGAAAATACCCTTAACCGCGGCAGAGCACATATTGATACCCGGTATAAAAAACCTGCTCAAAAAAGCCTGGAACCAGCACCGCCCGGTAAGGTTAATAGGCGTTAAACTGAGTCAGCTTTGTACAGGAAGTTACCAGATAAATTTGTTTGAAGATAACGAACAACAGATAAAACTATACCAGGCTATGGACAACATCAATTTTAAATTTGGTGATAAAACGGTGTGCAGGGCCGCCGGAATGGATATAGGAACAAGGAACTTCAACCCATTTTTGAAGGATTAGAAAAGTGCTATTGTCATCGTTAGTTATAAAATCCTGCGGATCCTGAATGGGAAATGATATAAAAATGGGTGTCGCTCTGCAATGTCATTGAGTTAAGGACGACCCCATAGGGGTCAAATGTTAGTAGAAAAACAAGTGTGTAGAGATGCCGTGCCATGGGTACGAAACTTCTCGATGTGCGTATCCATGGCACGCTAAAAAGGGTTTAATAAATGTATTTTCTACCGACATTTAGCACCTGACGGCGCTAGTTCAAGCGCATGTTTTCTTAAATTAAACTTAATGACATTACTAACTCAGCACGACACCTCACCCATAACAATTATAATTCCTTCCTCATCAATATATCAGTCTGCTTATCATTTCCAACCCAAAACTCATGGCTGCTGAATTTTACAAAGCCTTCGCGTTCATAAAAACGTTGCGCATTGTGGTTATGCTCCCATACCCCCAGCCAGATATATTTTAGCTGATCCTCCATAGCCTTTGCAATGGTAAAATCAATCATCTGCTTGCCTATTTGTTTACCCTGCTGGCTTGCCAATACATAAATACGTTCAACCTCCACCGCATTTTCATCCTTAAACTCGGTTTGTGCCGACGAATAGTTGAGCTTGATATAGCCAACCTTTTCATCATCTATCAAAGCAAAATAAAACACGGAGTGCGGATGGTTGATCTCGGAAAGTAATTTTTCGGGTTGAAAAGCTACTGAAGTATAAGCTTCAAAATCTTCCGGATTGTTGACATGCTCAAAAGCATCATAGAAAGTCTTTTTACTTAATGACAAGAGTGCATGCAGATCAGATGGACGGACAAGTTGGATGGTGATGGGCGTAAGCATTTTGCAAAGGTAATTAACAAAAACGTCATAGCGAGGAACGAAGCCATCTCCAGGCTATACAAGTCAACATCCACAACTTAAAAATAATGCAAAATTAATTGGCTTATGTAAAGATGGCTTCGTTCCTCGCCATGGCGCTCGGATTGGGGAAGGACAATTCTATTCAAACTGCCCCTGCAATCTTTCAAGCCTTTCTATTATTAGGTTAAGCTTTTCTTCTTCATTTTTGAATATCCGCTTTTTGTAATAAAAGGTTAAAAATAAGATCCATATCGTGGTAAAGGCATAAAATCCTATTCTGTAATAGACGGGGGCGTTATTTAAAACCTCAATCAGATATAGCGACATACCCAGGCTGATCAGAAGCACATACAGGTAATAAAACCAGCCAACAATTTTGGCTCTATTTTTTTGATATTCTTTCAAATCCTGTAAGTATTCAGTAGGATTAAGGGTTGCATCACGTTTATTAAGAATACGATAATTACGGGTGATCATAGCTGCATACAACAGCATGGTAATCATCATAATAAATAACCCAACATAGGTTAACCACTGGAACACGAAAAAGAAAGTAATAATAAAGGTAAGTGCAACCATAGCAATCATAGCCACAATACCCCAATATAACTGATTGGTTATGCCGCGCACCCCTTTTTTTACCTGCTTCAGCGTATCATCCACCGAAAGCTGCTCCTGCTTTGGCTGTCCCTGCCAAACGGAGATCAAATGCTCAAAGTCTTTCATTGTGGTTATATAACTCTGTTAATTTTTGTTTAATCCTATAAATCTTCACCCTCAGGTTGCCTTCGGATATGCCAGATATATCGGCAATTTCCGGGTAGGGCATCTCGTCCAACACCATAGTAATTATTATTCTTTCTGATTCTTCTAATTTTGATATACACTTATACAGCAGCGCAACCTGCTCATTCTTCTCCGAATATTCTTCTCTCTCATTTTCAGCTATCTGTGGGGTAAGCTCTTCCTTTGCCTGCCTTTTTTCTGACCTTAAGTAAGTAAGACAAGTATTAACGGCTATGCGATATATCCAGGTAGATATTTGTGCCTGGTTACGGAATTTGTCAAGGTTTTGCCAAACTTTCAAAAAAGTTTCCTGTAGCAGGTCATTTGCGGCGTCATCGTCGCCGGTATAGCCATAGCACAAATGGTATATTTTTTTTGAATTAGCTTCAAATATTTGCTTGAAGGCTGCTTCTTTAGTATCCAATTCAGTTAACTTTTTGTGTTAGATAAAGGCCGGGTTAATTTGTTACAACAAGTAATCATTCATATTCAGCCATTTTAATTTTTCTTCGGCTTCGCCAACCATCGCATTAAAATCCTGGCTGTAATCAAACTGCAGATCCTCGTGCAATTTAGCTATCGTCTTTTGTATTTTTTCTAGTTGCCTGGTTAATAGCAGCCGCAGGGGTTTGTAGGTTGATGCCCGCTTATCAACATATTGAATATAATTACGGCAAAAATTAATAAGTAATTCAATCTCAGCCTGCTTTGAAGCGGTAAACTTGATATATTTATTAAGGAACCTTAATATTTTACGCAAACTTTTGGCCAGCTGGTAATTATTATGAGGCAACTGGCTAAACATAAAACCATTTTCGGCCACCAGGCTTTCAATAAAGGCCTGCTCATTATCGGCATCAAATAATAAATAGGCAGTTAACTCCTTATTCTCCTTTTTATGACGCACCAGGCGCAGGCAAAGCTCCATCAACTGGCTGTTATCCAAATGCTGCAACTCTTTTTTAATATCCTGTACGCCATATATTTTTATGCTCATTCCCCTAAATAATTATTTTAGCAAATAGTAAATTTTGTAGTTTCGCAGTCCCATATTAATATGCATAAAAGCAAACTAACCCTCTATATCTTTATTGCACTCCTATTGGGTGTAGTAACAGGGTATGTTTACAATATTAAAGTTATTGATGCTTTTAATAGTAAAATAAAACTTGCCGAAGCTAATATAAAAACAATTGACAGCCGGATTGTTCAACTGAAAGATACAACTGTTGCAGAATTTAAACAACTAAATGCTGCACGGGTTATAGATGTAAAAGAACGGACGGACGCCGTTACTACCCGCGAAGATAAGCTGGAAGGTTTTACGATTTTAAGCGATATATTTTTAAGGCTAATAAAAATGATAGTTGCTCCGCTGGTATTTACTACACTGGTTGTTGGCGTAGCTAAAGTGGGTGATATTAATGCAGTAGGGCGTATAGGCGGTAAAACGCTGCTGTGGTTTCTGAGTGCCACATTGGTGTCGTTATTGTTAGGGATGCTGCTGGTAAATCTATTTAATCCGGGTGGAACCATGCATTTGGCATTGCCTGATAGTCATTTAGGCACGGATATTAAGAAATCGGCTCTTTCATTAAAAGATTTTGTAGGCCATGTATTCCCAAGAAGCTTTATTGAGGCGATGGCGAATAACGAGATATTGCAGATAGTAGTATTCTCCTTATTTTTTGGAGTGGCAACAGCCGCAATAGGCGAGAAGGGTGCTATTGTGATCAAAGCGATGGATGCCATTGCTCATGTAATTTTAAAAATAACCGGTTACGTAATGAAGCTGGCGCCTATTGCAGTATTTGGCGCCATTACAGCGGTAGTAGCCAAGCAGGGGCTAGGCATTATATCCACCTACGCCACATTTATAGGCGAATTCTATTTTTCGCTTGTATTGCTTTGGATGCTCATTATTGCAGCAGGATTTTTTGTATTGAGAAACCGTGTATTTACCCTGGTGAATAATATAAAAGACGCTATGCTGATAGCATTCAGCACATCTACCAGCGAAGCGGCTTACCCAAAGGTATTGATTGAGCTGGAACGTTTTGGTTGTAATAATAAGATAGTGAGTTTTGTGTTGCCGTTGGGTTACTCATTCAACCTGGATGGCTCTATGATGTATATGACCTTTGCATCCTTATTTCTGGCACAGGCTTATGGTATACATCTTTCATTCTCGCACCAGCTTTCTATGCTGCTGGTACTAATGCTCACCAGTAAGGGTGTGGCAGGGGTTCCGCGCGCTTCATTGGTAGTTATAGCAGGCACCATGGCCATGTTTAACATCCCCGAAGCCGGGTTAGCCCTATTGATCGGCATTGATCCATTACTGGATATGGGCCGGTCGGCAACTAATGTATTGGGCAACGTAATGGCAACAGCGGTAGTGAGCAAGTGGGAGGGAGAGCTTGCAGAATGATATCCAATTTAATAAATATGACTATAAAAATCTGTAAACTAATAAAATTAGCAAAATCAATAAATCTATAATTCAATAATTAACTGATGAATCCAACTTTAAAGAAAATATTCCTTATCTCAACGGTAGTTGTGCCATTCCTTATCTATTGCGTGTATTACTATGGCATGATGATAAAAAATGCGCCTTATAAGTTTACCGAGTTTGAGTCAATTGTTATTCAATATGGCCCCCGGGATAGCATGATCAATAAGTACAATTCCAAAACCGGCGATTATCAATATTTAGATTCACACAATTCGTTGGTGAAAAAGCATTTGCATTTGCCACAAGCGGAATTATTATATCTTCATCATAAAGCAGCTGAATTGGGCTTTTGGGATTTCCCTGCTGTTGAGTTGGGGGATACTACCATTAAACATGAAGGGCCGAAACCGTTACGTTTTCTGATAGAATTTAATTATAAGCGCAAAAGCAAGAAAGTGCTTTATGATGCCTCATTCAATGGCCCTGTTAAATTAGTGGAAGCCAATGAGCAAATGGTTAAGGAAATAATGAAGGTATTGGACGAGGAAGAGGGAAAAGAGAAAAATTAAAGGTCATAGTACATGAAATATATTTTGACCATTGTTAGCCTATTAATAGCTCAACTTTCTTTTTCTCAGCAAATGAACTATAAAGAATGGCAGGAACAAGCAAAAATAGAAATTCGATTATTACCGGAATATGGTAACGTAGAGAAAACTAAAGAGCAAAAGGAAGCTGATGATGAGTTAATCAGAACCGAGTTAACAATTGATACCACTCACCGCAAAGCTTCTGAACATTTGGTTAGGGTCGGTTTTGATTATCTATATAGGGGTGATCCAAAGACAGCCATGTATAGATTTAACCAGGCGTGGTTACTTGATCCTAAAAATGAGAATGCTTATTGGGGGTTTGCCTCTCTATATTTTTCATTTAATGATTATGACGAAGCTTTAAAACAACTGAACAAAGGACTTTTAATCAATCCTAACAGCTCTAATATCCTAACCGACGTTGCTACCGTTTACATTGGCTATTATGCCAACAAGCACAGCGTAAGTGATTTAAATAAGGCAATTGAAATATTTAACAGATCTTATAAAATTGATCCGTTAAATCAAAACACCCTATTTAAGCTGTCAGCCGCGTATTACTATAAGAGTGATTGTACAAATGCCCGGAAGTTTTACAATGAATGTGAGAAATTGGGTGGGCAGCCAATCACCCCGGAATATACCAATGCTTTGAAAAAGATGTGCGCTAATTAAGGTTTAAAATTGTGTGGTTTTTTTAATATAAAGTTTATATATTTGCACCTCAAATTTTAAAACAATAATTAATAACAATGTACGCAATAGTAAGTATAGCCGGACAGCAATTTAAAGTTGCTAAAGACCAGCAACTCTTTGTACACCGTTTACAAGGGGAAGAGGGCGCTAGTATTGAATTTGACAATGTGTTATTAGCAGAAAACGAAGGTAAATTCAAATTAGGAACTGATTTGAAAGGCGCTAAAGTATCAGCTAAGATCGTGTCTCATTTAAAAGGTGATAAAGTAATTATCTTCAAAAAGAAAAGAAGAAAAGGTTACAAAAAGAAGAATGGCCACCGCCAGCAATTTACCAAAATAGAGATCACAGGGATCACATTATAATTAAGGTTTAAACGGGATTGCCTGGCAATCCCATAAAAAATATAAGAAATGGCACACAAAAAAGGGGCCGGTAGCTCAAGAAACGGCCGCGAGTCACATAGCAAACGTTTAGGTATTAAAATTTTCGGTGGTCAGCCAGCAATAGCAGGTAATATCATCGTACGTCAGCGTGGTACCCCGCACAATCCGGGATTGAATGTAGGTATCGGTAAAGATCATACCTTATTCGCACTAACTGATGGCGTAGTAGTTTTCAAAAAGAAAGCAGATAACCGTTCATATGTTTCGGTTTTACCTTTCGAAACTGAAACCGTTGTTGAAACACCAGCACCAAAACCAGCTGTAAAAGCTGAAAAGAAAGTAGTTGAAGCAAAAGCACCTGTTGCAGAAGTAGTAGCTGAAGAAGCTCCAAAAGCAAAGAAAGCTGCTGCTCCAAAAGCAAAGAAAGCTGATGCTGAAGAAGCACCTGCTGCTGAGTAATTAGCAATCGTAATAATATTAGAAAGCCCCGGTCTGTATAAGGACGGGGCTTTTTTGATTACCTGCTTGCAAGAGCGAAACTTAAAGGCATGGTATAAGCTACTCTAACAGGTTTCCCATTTTGTATACCAGGATTCCAATTGGGCGAACCTTTTATGACTCTTAATGCCTCCGCATCAAGGTCTTCTGAAACGCTTCTAATGATTTTTATGTCACTCAAACTACCATCTTTTTCAACTATAAAGGAGATGAAAACTTTCCCTTGTATGTTATGTTCCTTCGCTTTAACAGGATAATGCATTGTATGAGTTAAATAGGTATAAAATGCCTGCACACCGCACCGCCTTTAAACTCAGGTTCATGCTCAACTGAGGTGTAAACCTTAGCAGTATCAGCTTTATTATTATCGCCTGGAGAACTATCCTGGGCCTTAACTATAGTTGAGGCCAAAAGGATCGATAGTGTTAATAGTAATGGTTTCAGGGTTTTCATTTTATTCGATGATTACTTTTTTAATATAAAATGTATCAGGGTCTATTATTGGTATTATTTTGCTATCGATCTTTAAACCTTTACTATCAACGATCACTCGTTCAGTACCGGTATCGGTTGTTATATCAAGAGGTAATGGAATATTCATATTTTGAAGCTGGACAAGATATTTGTTACCTGGCAGCTTTTGAATATGCACATCTAACTTGTTAATGGTGCGCAGGTACAGGTCAAATAACGGCTTCAGATCGCGACCTGCTTCCTTTGTGAAAAAATGCTCCACGTCGTCGGTATTCACCAGGTGGTCATAAGTATACTGAGGACTTGTGACAAACCTTTTCAATGCCGGAAAAAACAAGGTGTCGCCCATTACATAGCGGATGGTATGCATAAAGAAGGCGCCTTTTGAATAAATATCATCCGTATAGGCTGCATCCTCATCCATATCCGGGTGCTGCACAACCGGTAGCTTATTTTGTATACCAAAAATACTACGCTGAAATATTTTATTATAGGCCGCTTCGCCTTCGAACTCCCTGGTGTATAATGCATCTCCGAATGAACAGATGCCCTCATGTATCCAGTAATCAGCCCAGTCCTTCGCTGTAACCTTATTACCCCACCATTCATGCCCAAACTCGTGGTGCATCAGCCAGTCGTAATCTTCACCACCGATTTTGGTATAGCGGAATTTATTACCATAGGCAACCATGGTTTGGTGCTCCATTCCCAAATGCGGAGTTTCTACGAGGCCTATCTTTTCTTTTGCCCACGGATATTCGCCAAAATACTTTTCCTGCTCATGTATGGTTTTTACAAAAATATCTAACAGATGCGCAGCTTTATCGGCATGCTCATTTAATACATAAAACTGTATGGGTACATGATGACCATCGATAGTGGTGTAAGGGCGGCTGACAACCTTATAATCTCCAGCGTTGAAAATAATACTGTAGTTATTGATGGTATAATTGGTTTTCCAATGATAAGTGGCGGTATGGCCATGTTTACTTACGTTTTGCAGTAAGCCTGGGCCTGCAACTACCAAATTTTCGGGCACGGTAATAATCATATCCACACCTTCATTAGGTTCATCAGAAGGATGATCCTTGCAGGGGAAATACAGCTTACCACCGGCACCTTCTGCCGTGATCGCCATCCATTGATGCCCCGTTGAATCTTTTGTCCAAATAAAGCCATCATCCCATGGCGGGCGACGGGCTACATGAGGTTTGCCCCCATATAAAATCTTCACACTTGCTTTACCTGCAGGCAATTCTTTGTCGAGATGAATGGTAATAAGGTTGTTTTTATAGTCGAATGATTGCTTTGTGCCGTTAACCAAAACGCTGTGCACATTCAGGGAATCAAGCAAATCAAAAAGAAGCACTTGAGTTGGCTTAGCCATAATCAAGTCGATGGTTGTATAGCCTTCAATGGAACGCTGACTAAAGTCCACATTTAATGCGATGGTATAGTGCCTCACATCCATAATAGCCTGCTCCGGCTTTAGCTTACCGCCGGAAGTGAGGGATTGAGCCTGCAAATGGGTTGCGGCCAATAACGTTAATGCAACTATAACTTTTCTCATATAAAATAAATTATCAATCCTGTAAGCTGAAAATAACAGGCGCCGTATATTGTACCCGTACAGGTTTTCCATTTTGCATGCCCGGGGTCCATTTAGGGGAACTTTGTATTAGCCGTATAGCTTCGGCATCTGTTTCGCGCGACAGGCTTTTAACAACTTTAATATCGGTTA